>CBDUEA010000001.1:0-30826 GCA_965365965.1 uncultured Polaromonas sp.
GCTTTAGACAAGTCCATTGACCACATGTTGAAAGCATTGCGTGCCGACACACCCAGCCAGGCAGATTGTAAACAGGCAGTGACTGAGATGATGAATACTTTTAATTCGCTCGAAGGTAAGAAGTAAATAGCAAATAGCAAGCATTCATCAGGTATCAAATGGACAATACAACAAAAACTGCTTTGAGCAAGGTGCCAGAAGTCACTTTGCTTTTTTGGATCATCAAAATTGCCGCCACCACCCTTGGCGAGACAGCTGGCGATGCAGTGTCAATGTCAATGAATCTGGGTTACTTGGTCGGGACGGCTATTTTTGCAGCTGTGTTCATTGCTGCAGTGATTGTGCAAATCAAGGCCAAGGCTTTTCATCCATTCCTGTATTGGACAACGATTATTACTACGACCACGGTAGGTACGACGCTGGCAGATTTTGCAGACCGCTCACTGGGTATCGGCTACGCAGGTGGCTCGATACTGCTGCTGGCACTGCTTTTGGCATCGATTTTCATCTGGCATCGCACACTAGGCTCCGTCTCAGTCAGCTCCGTCAGTTCGCCCAAAGCAGAAATGTTTTATTGGGTGACGATCATGTTCTCCCAAACCTTGGGAACGGCGCTTGGGGATTGGACAGCCGGCACGGTTGGGTTAGGCTATGTTGGCGCAGCTATGGTGTTTGGGGCATTGTTGGCATTGGTTGTGGCCGCATACTTTTGGACAAATGTATCGCGTACACTGCTTTTTTGGGCAGCGTTTATTTTGACGCGTCCATTGGGTGCCGTCGTGGGAGACTTCCTAGATAAACCGCTCAACGCAGGTGGTTTGGCCTTGAGTCGTTATTCAGCTTCCGCTGCGCTCTTTGCGTTCATTTTGGGCAGTATTTTGTTGTTTAAGCAACGCGCTGCTCAAAAGGCACATTAACTGACGGGTTGTCTCACGAAACCATTGCGCGGCACGGATCGCAGAAGAAAGGCTATCGTGTCATGAATATTGCAGAATGGGTGCAATCCTACGGCTACTTGGCGGTGGCGGTGGGAACCTTTTTAGAAGGGGAATCCGTTTTGCTCATTGCAGGCGCTGCGGTTGCCCACGGTCATTTGTCAATGCCGATTGTGATTGCCATAGCAACGTTCGCCAGCTTTTTGGGCGATCAAATGTATTTTTTCATCGGACGGCGGTATGGCGAAACGCTGCTGGCGAGGTACCCGTCTTTAAAACCGCGTGCTGCCCGAGTCATGAACTTGCTCGATCGTCACCACTTGCCGCTGATCCTATCCATTCGATTTTTGTACGGCCTGCGTACCGTCGGGCCGATGACCATTGGCATGAGCAGCGTTTCGTGGTCTAGGTTTATGCTGCTCAATGGGCTGGGCGCTGTGCTGTGGGCTATGCTCATTACCAGCATTGGCTTCGGGGCAGGCCATGCTTTGGTGTATCTGCTGCATTCGGTTGACGCGGACGAAGTATGGGGGTTTTCGCTGCTACTGGCTCTCGGACTTGTATGGTGGTTATTCAGACGCTACAGCCCATTTAACAAAAAAAACTGAAGGAAGAGCACATGCGTGTTTTGCTGGTTGAAGATGACACTATGATCGGCGAGGCGATCCAAGCGGCATTGAAAGATGCTACTTACGCGACTGACTGGGTGAAGAACGGCCAAACCGCGCTCAGAACACTGGCATGCCAGCACTATGACGTGGTGTTGCTGGACCTAGGCTTACCCGGCAAGGATGGCTTGGAGGTGCTGGCCAATATCCGTGCGAAAGATAACCCTGTTCCACTGCTGATCATCACCGCTCGGGATGGGTTGGATGATCGACTGCGTGGCTTGGACGGTGGCGCAGATGACTATGTGCTCAAGCCTTTTGAGATGGCAGAATTACTCGCCCGTATGCGTGCTGTGCTGCGTCGCAAAGGTGGTCATGCAACGCCCATTCTTAGCAACGGCGTGGTGTCGCTGGATTCGGCTACCAGAGAAGCCGCTGTCAATAACGGTGTCGCTGTACAACTATCGAATCGAGAGCATGCGCTGCTGCAAGCTTTGCTGGTGAGGCCGGGTGCTATTTTGTCCCGCAGCGACTTGGAAGATCGTATTTACGGTTGGGGCGACGAGGTTGAAAGCAATGCGGTTGAGTTCTTGATCCACGCTTTGCGGCGCAAGTTGGGCAGCGACATCATCAAAAATATCAGGGGGGCGGGATGGATGGTTTCAAAAAACGCTTAACAAGTCCCTTAGCAAGGCGATTTAGCGAGTCGATTCAATTCAAGCTGTCCGCATCGTTATCGCTGGCCATTCTGGTTGTTGCGCTGCTTGCGGGCACTTTCTCATTCTTTGCAGCTTTTAACGAAGCGCACGAGCTACAAGACGATACCTTGACACAAGTTGCAGCCTTGTTTGACAGGCAACACCTCGATTTAGAACACCTGGGTGATGCAATCTCCAAAAAAAACAGCGATGAAGAAATGCGCGTTACGGTGCAAATGTTCGTTAATGAGAAGCTAGCTGATGGTGCTAAAGTTTTAAGTAGTCATGATGCAGGTGGACCGCTAGATTTACCTCAAACACTGGCAAATGGTACGCATACGTTGGAAGTTGGTGGTGAGTCGTATCGGGTATTGGTTAAAACGACCGCACTGGGTGAACGGATTGCTGTATCGCAAGAAACTGGCGTACGTGATGAATTGGCACGCGATGGTGCTTTTCGGACGCTGCTGCCTTTCCTCATTTTGATGCCCATCTTACTGCTGGTCGTAGCTGATTTGGTACGCAAGATGTTTCGACCAATTGCCACAGTAGCAGCAGAAATTGACCGGCGTACTGAGCAATCTTTGCATCCTGTGCAGGCAGTACATCTCCCAACCGAAGTCCGCCCATTTGTGGTGGCAATCAATCACTTGTTAAAACGCGTTTCGCTGTCGATGGATGCTCAGCGCCGCTTTGTAGCCGATGCTGCGCATGAGCTGCGATCCCCTTTGACGGCTATTTCTCTGCAAGCACAGCGTTTGGCAGAGACGGAATTGTCTGAATTGGCGCAGGAACGACTTAACACCCTGCAACTTGGTATCGAACGCAGCCGTAATCTTTTAGACCAGCTACTTACCTTGGCAAAAGCCCAAGCAACGCCTGATTTGCCCAAGTCGCCTATTTCGGTCCAGACAATCTACCGCCGCGTTCTAGAAGACCTGATGCCACTGGCTGAAGCCAAACACATCGATATTGGTGTAGAAAGCGCGCCAAATGCGCAAGTAACGCAAGAAGTACAAGTGCTTGTGAGCGAGTTGGACCTGATTACCGTGGTCAAAAACCTGGTCGACAATGCTATACGATATACCCCAGAAGGTGGCAAGATTGACCTTTCTGTGTCTGTCAGCGAAGGACGCACCACCTTGCACGTCATTGATTCTGGCCCTGGCATTTCTGCTTCTGAACGCGAACGTGTATTTGACCCTTTTTATCGCACCCTTGGCAGCGAGCAAACAGGTTCAGGCTTGGGGCTTTCCATCGTCAAAACGATTGCTGATCGGATAGGCGCAGAAGTTCGGTTGAACTACGCAGATGCAGCAAGGCAGTCGGGCTTATCTGTAGCAGTTGCACTTCCCGTTGTGAGGTCATCTCAAGGCAATTGAAATCAGTTGCCTGGTACACCTCATTTAATGCCTCTATGCCTCAAATCCTGCCAAGACATTCGTCGCATTCACGCCCAACTCAGCTGCTGCGTAACCGCCTTCAAGAACAAAAATCGTCGGTAAACCCAGTTGTCTGAGCCGCTCACCCAATGTCACAAAATCGTGGGATTGCAGCGCGAAGCTTGATATCGGATCGCCCGCGAAAGTGTCCAAACCCAATGAGACGACCAAGGCATCGGCGTTGTGGCGTTGGATGCGGGTGCAAGCGGCCTCCAAAGCGGCAAACCAAGTGGCTAGCAAACTGTGTGTGGGCAATGGCAGGTTGAGGTTGTAGCCTTGACCTTCGCCCTCGCCCACTTCGTCGGCATGACCCAAGTAAAACGGATACTCGGTACGTGGGTCGCCGTGGATGCTGACGTAGAGCACGTCAGCGCGGTCATAAAAAATGCTTTGTGTGCCGTTGCCGTGGTGGTAGTCCACGTCCAAAATAGCTACTCGAGCGCAACCATTGTTTCGCAGGGCTTGAGAAGCGACTGCTGCGTTGTTGATGAAGCAGTAGCCGCCCATGAAGTCGGCGCCCGCATGGTGGCCGGGCGGGCGAGTAGCGCAAAAAACGCCTTGTTCGCCGGCTTGGAGCAAAGCGGCGGCGCTGACGGCGGCGTCCGCGCCCACTTTGGCTGCCGCCCATGTGCCTGCGACGAGCGGACTGCCGTTGTCCATGCTGTACAGACCGAGTTTGGCGATGAAGTTGTCGGGTTCTAAGTCGCTGCGCAAACTGCGAACGGGCCAGACGGAGGGGAAAGGTTGCCGCTCAGCGTTGGCGGGGTCAAGCGCTAGCCACTGACTCCAAGCGGACTGCAAAAATGCCAAATAGCGCGGCGTGTGGACTTGTGCAAGTACACCGGTACTGTCAACATTCGGGTTGCGAAGTTCATGTTCACGCACCAGTAGCGCTTTCTGAACGTAGGTGGCGCGTTGTGGTGACTCAAAGCAAGGCACACGCTCGCCACGGAAGAACTCGTACTCGGGTGCGTGGAGCAGATGCTGCTCAGAAAAGAAAGTGATCATTTTTTAACTTATTTATGCATTAATTGAGCTTTAGCAAGCAAGTTTAAGAGCATGCTGTACCGCGCTTGACCCGCGGCTATTGCAGGTAGATACTTTAAATGAATAGCTGGGTCTTAAGTATTCAGACTGCCATACAAGCTCATCAAGCTCAGTTTATTTAAGCTAGGAGTTCGTTATGAATCATTCTTTGAAATGCGCAATTTCCTCGGTCTGGTGCATGACCTGTTGGGGATCGATTGCTATTGCACAATCTGTCACGCCAATGACTGGCTTTCGCAGTGGTCCAGGCAATGGGGTTTACAGCTATGCGTCTAGCAATCCTGTTACCGTCATGGATTTGATGCAAAGCAATCGACCCAGACCGGCAGCAACAGCCCAAGGTCAGCTGGTATTACCGGCCAACTTGCCAGCTGATGCCAAAATACCCGCTGTGGTCTTGGTTCATGGCTCGGGTGGTGTCTACCCTGAAGAGGTCACTTTTTGGGCCAAACTATTGAACGAGCAAGGTATCGCGGCATTTGTGATTGATATTTTTGGACCGCGCGGTGTCAAATCAACGGGAGAAGACCAAAGTCAAATCTCTTTTGCCACCGACACAGCAGACGCTTTTGCAGCCTTGGGAATGCTGGCAAGTCACCCTAAGATTGACCCCAAACGCATTGCCGTGATGGGCTTTTCTCGTGGCGGCATCACTGTCTTGCGCAGTGCTGTCAATAAAATTGCCAGCGGCTCGGTGTCTGCGGGTTTGCGTTTTGCCGCGCATTTGGCCATGTATTCGGGCGGCTGTGCCGGTAACTTGTCTGTCATGCCCAAACCAGGGGTGTTTGGCGCAGCGCCGATGTTGTTTGTTCACGGCGATGCAGATGATTACACCTACTTATCTGATTGCCGGATTTATGCGCAGCGCATCAATGCCGCAGGTACGCCGACCGAGTTGGTGGTGCTGCCAGGCGCGCGGCATAAGTTTGATGTAGACAACCAGCGCCGTATCAATGTGAGCAACAACACCAAAACCAAAGAAGGCTGTCCGCTTGAGTTTGACATCGACGCGCTGAAACTGCGGGACCGACGCAGTGGCGAGGTGGTGTCGGCTGAAGCGGCACAAACACTGGGTCGCGAGTTGTGCGCCGACAAAGGTGCAAGTTTGGAAGGCAGCACTCAAGCCCGTGAGCTAGCGGGCAAAGCAGCTATCGCTTTTTTGCAAAAAGCCTTTAAAACTTGAAAACATCTAAAAAATACTTAAAAATAGAGCTATATTCCTCTGTAGCCGGCGTTTTTATTGATTTTTTAGCTATTTAATTAATAGCTTTTTTCATCATGGTAAGCTCTGGAGACATCACTAGAGAAAGCGCAGCTTTATGACGACTGAAAAGCAAACTACACCACGCAAAGCCTTTTCGATGATTCGTGAGTTTCACTTGGCAGATTGGTTCACGTTGGCGAATGCGGTATGTGGCGTTGGGGCGTTGTTTTCGACCATGAGCTATCTAGAAACAGGTTTAGAACAGCACATTTACTTTGCCTGTGCTTTGGTTTTAGCCGCATTGATTTTTGATATTTTGGATGGTCGCATTGCACGCTGGCGGCAAAAATCGTCGGCCTTGGGACGAGAGTTGGACTCGCTGTCTGACGTGATTTCCTTCGGTGTCGCACCAGCCATCATTGCCTACGGTTGCGGCATGCAAGGACTGTATGACCGCATCGTTTTAGCTTATTTTGTCGCTTGCGGAGTCTCACGTTTGGCTCGCTACAACGTCACGGCAGAAACCTTGTCTGAAGGCACGGGCAAAGTTAAATACTTTGAGGGCACACCAATTCCAATGTCTATTTTGCTGGTTGGTGTTATGGCCGTGGCTACCTACTATGGCGCGGTAAGGCAGGATTTGTGGTTTGGCGTGGTAACTCTAGGTGGCTTCATGCTCCATCCGTTGGTACTGATGTTTGCACTGTCTGGTTCATTGATGATCAGCCGTATTCGCATCCCCAAACCATGAGCTAAGCATAAAATTTGACGCTACGTCATCTGCTTTAGTGCCAGCGCTCTAAGCTCAACAAAGCTCGGTATAACCCTAGGTGACGAGCGGCTTGAAATACCTATACTGAACTGACAAGTATTCCTTAACTTTCGCATACAACTGCTGGAGCCCTAAAACATGACCAAGACCAAGATACCCGACGAGTTGCTAGCCCTGCAACGTCTCTACTTTTGGGAAAAAACCGAACCCAACCGCATCGCTCTGACCCAGCCTATGGGCAATGGCGAGGTGAAAGACTTTACTTGGGCGCAGGTGGGTGACCAAGTCAGACGCATGGCGTCGAATTTGAAATCGCAGGGTTGGGAGCCGGGTTCCAAAGTGGCGATATTCTCCAAAAACTGCGCTTGGTGGATGTTGTCCGATTTGGCGATCTGGATGGCAGGCTATGTATCTGTGCCACTCTACCCTACGCTTGCTCACGAGACAATTCGTCAGATTTTGGAACACAGCGAGGCCAAAGCTTGTTTTATCGGCAAGTTGGACGGCTGGGAGGGCATGAAAGCAGGTGTCCCGGCAGGTTTGCCATGCATCAGCTATGCATTGTCCCCCGCAGATGCCATTCAAAAGTATGAGAGCTGGGACGCCATTTGCGCTCGCAGCCAACCCATGCAGGGCGAGCCCGTACGTGCGTCTGACGAGTTGGCCACGCTGATCTATACCTCTGGCACGACCGGTATGCCCAAGGGCGTGATGCAGAGCTTTGGCAACTTTGCCTGGGCGCTGGACTCCGGCGTCAAGCGCATCCCCATGACGGGAGAAGACCGCATGCTGTCCTACCTGCCCTTGGCGCACGTGGTTGAGCGTATGCTGGTTGAACACGGCTGGTTGCGCACGGCAATGCATATCTATTTTGCGGATTCGCTGGACACCTTTGCGGCCGACTTGCAACGTGCACAGCCGACAATTTTCTTTTCTGTGCCCCGCCTGTGGGTCAAATTCCAGCAAGGCATCCACCACAAAATGCCTCCTGCCAAGCTGAATCGTTTGTTGGGCATCCCCATTTTGGGCGGCATTGTTCGTCGCAAAGTGATGAAAGCACTGGGATTGGACAAATGCACGTTTGCTGCCGGCGGTGCCGCGCCCATGCCGCTGGCATTGCTGCAGTGGTACAGCAAGCTAGGGCTGAATATCAATGAAGGCTACGGAATGACAGAAAATCTGGCGTTGTCGCACATCACCGTGCCTGGTAAAACCCAGCAAGGCTCGGTCGGCCCTGTTTACGACGGTGTGAAACAGCGTATCGACCCTGAAACAGGTGAAATCCAAATGATCAGCCCAGCGCTGATGATGGGCTACTACAAAGAACCTGAAAAAACCCGCGAAGCGTTCACCGATGATGGTTGGCTAAAAACAGGCGACAAAGGCCGTATCGACGAGCAAGGCTGCCTGCACATCACAGGGCGCGTTAAAGATCTCTTCAAAACCGGCAAAGGCAAATATGTAGCGCCCGCCCCAATTGAGGACAAATTGGTCATGCACGAGGCGGTGGAAGCCTGTGTGGTGACCGGTGCCAATCTAGGGCAACCGCTGGGAATTGTGATGTTGAACGCAGAAGCCGCAGCCCGCAGCAAAGACCCTACCGCCCGTGCCGAGTTGGAAAGCTCGCTCAAACAACACCTGAAAACCATCAATGCGACGCTAGACCCGCATGAGCAGTTGAAGTGCTTGGTCTTAGTCACAACGGCTTGGACGGTGGACAACGACATCATCACCCCAACCTTCAAGGTGAAACGCAACCGCATTGAAGACCTGTACTCCAAAAACTATGAAGCTTGGGAAGCGTCGGGTGACAAGGTGATCTGGCAAACTTCGTAACTGTTAGCGCTGGGTTGAGGAATTCATCACAACGGCCGTTTCGATTTGGTGTGCATGCATGGTCTTAAAACCATTGGTCTCAATTTGAAACGGTCCACGTGCGCAAGCTGCCTGCGTCCACAAAGTGCTTGTATTTGCCAATGGGTCAAGCAGACTGAACACGCTGTTGAGGTGCTAATCTTGCAGCACCCACTGGAGGTACATGAAGCCAAGGGCAGCGCGCGGTTGCTGCACCTGAGCTTGCAACACAGTCAGCTGGTGGTTGGCGAAGAATTTGAGTCGACTTTGTTGCAAGACTTGCTGACGAAACAAGGTAAATTTCCCGTTCTTTTGTATCCAGACTCCCCTGAGGATGCTGGCTTAGGGCTTTTAAAACCTGCAAACATCGCTTCCGAGATGCTTCAACACCCAGAGAGACTGCGACTGGTAGTACTGGACGGAACTTGGCGTAAGAGCCGTAAGATGATGTATCTGAATCCATTGCTACAGCAATTACCCCGTTTACCGTTGCACGATACGGCTGCGTCAAAGTACCTTATCCGTAAAGCGCATTTTCCGAATCAATTGTCAACTATAGAGGCGACTTGTGCAGCCTTGGCGCATTTGGAGGGCAATGCGTTGCAATTTGCACCTTTACTCGCCGCGTTTGACGGTTTTGTCGCTCAGCAGATGCAACACAAGGTGAAATAGCGTTAATTCAGGTTTTATCGAACAATACACATATACTGTACAGAGTATCATTTTGTCGATACACTACAAGTAATTGATCAATTACTTAGGTGGTGTGTGGACCATAAAAAACAGGCAAAATTAGCCACAGATATTCGGCAAGCCAGCTTGGTAGAGGCGGCTTTGCGCCTAGCTGCAGATCGAAGTCCCGCTGATATCACAACTGGAGATTTAGCGCAGGCTGTAGGCATCACACAAGGCGCAGTCTTTCGTCACTTTGCCAGCAAGGAGGCGATCTGGTTGGCTGCTTTGAACTGGGCGACAGATTCGCTCATGCAAAAACTGCAGACAGCAGCTGATCAAGCTTTGTCAACCGAAACACCCACCCCTAGTGCACTCACAGCACTTGAGGCCGTGTTTATGGCTCATGTCGGCTTTGTGGTTGCGCATCCCGGCGTTCCCCGTGTGATTTTTCAAGAACTACAGCATGCACAAGATACAGCGCTGAAAGCATGCGTTCGCATACTCATGCAGCAGTACCGTACCCTAGTGATGCGTTTACTCCAAAACGCAAAAGACCATGAACTATTGGCCGATGAAACTGATTTGCAAGCGGCTGCCGTTTTGTTTGTAGGCTCAGTACAAGGCTTGGTTATGCAATCGTTGCTCACGGGTCAGGTACAAGACATGCCGTCACAAGCACCTGCTGTTTTTGCAATTTATCTGCGTGGGCTAACACGTAAGGAGACTCCATGAAAATAAACTCTGTAATCGTTCGACGCATAGGTTTGGGTGCGCTTGCACTGATGTTTTTGGGCGCATTGGCGTATGTTGCCATCAACTCTGGTCCACTAGCTCCCATCAAAGTTACAGTTGCATCAGTCCAAGAGGGTCGTCTCCAGCCTTCGATTTTTGGAATTGGTACCGTAGAGGCAAGAAAAAGCTGGATGGTTGGGCCTATCGCGCCAGGAAGAGTTCTCAGCGTGAAGGCGGATAGTGGCGATGCGGTCAAATCAGGGCAGTTGCTAGCTGAGATGGATCCCGTCGATCTGGATCAACGCCTCATGGCTTTAGATGCAGCATTAGCCCGCGCGGGTAGTGCACAACTCGCCGCTCAAGCGCAAGTGGCAGATGCAACAGCACGACGTGAATTGGCCAACATCAATGCCAAAAGAAATCAAGAGTTAGCTGCACAAAATTTTATCAGTGCCGGTGCGTTGGAAGCAAAATTGCAGGAAAAAGTGTCAGCTAATGCGGCATTGCAAGTAACTCAAGCCAATTTAAGCGGTGCAGGTCAAGACCTCGCACGTCAACGCGCTGAACGTGCCGCTTTAGCTATGCAACGCGGCAATGTACGCTTGCTGGCACCGGCAGATGGCGTCGTTACCAGCAGAGACGCTGAAGTTGGCGCCACTTTGGTGGCTGGCCAATCTGTGCTACGTATGATCGACCCTTCAAGTCTTTGGATCAAACTAAGGGTCGACCAAGGCCGCTCTTCTGGACTGGTCGTAGGTTTGAAAGCAAAAATTACGCTGCGCTCTCAACCTAACAAACCTTTGAGTGGTCAAGTTGCTCGTGTTGAGCTGATTGCTGATAGCGTCACTGAAGAACGCATTGCGCAAATCACGTTTGATACACCACCTGTTGGTGTTTCTGTTGGTGAGCTGGCTGAAGTCACCTTGCGACTGCCTGAAACCGTATCGTCGTTGTTGGTGCCCAATGCCAGCATTCAACATCAACAGGGGCTGACTGGTATTTGGCGAATTGAAGCTGGCAAACCGCAGTTCACCCCCATACGTTTGGGCGTCAACAGTCTTGATGGACAGGTGCAAGTGCTTGGAGGTTTGAAAGCGGGTGACAAGGTTATTGTCTATAGCCAGAAGGCAATTTCCGAGGATGCTCGTGTTCAGATTGTGGATGCTCTGGTTAAGACAGAGCTTAAAAATAATCTAAAAAGTATATCGCCATGATCAATCTCGCTGGCCGTGACATCGCACACAGTTGGGGCAAGTTCGTGCTGACTGGCTTGGGCTTGGGTCTATTGATCGGAGTAACGCTAACCATGGCCGGCGTCTATCGTGGCATGGTGGACGATGCACATGCGCTACTCAACAACAGCCGAGCTGACTTATGGGTGGTACAGAAAGACACGCAAGGCCCCTATGCTGAAGCTTCAAGCCTAAAAGATGATGTTGTGCGTAGTTTGCTGGGCATGCCCGGCGTGGCGCGAGCGGCAAATGTGACCTATTTCACCATGCAAGTGCAAGGGCATGATGGCAATGACGCTCGGGCGATGGTGGTTGGTATTGAACCGGGCGAGCCTGGAGAACCGGGCTACTTGTTGGCAGGTCGCCAGATCACGCGCAGCCATTACGAAGCTGTGGCAGACATTAAAACTGGTTTTGAGTTGGGTGAGCGCATCCGTATTCGACGCCATGATTACACGGTGGTAGGTCTTACCCAACGCATGGTTTCTTCTGGCGGAGACCCGATGGTATTCATCCCTCTTAAAGATGCGCAAGAGGCACAATTTCTAAAGGATAACGATGCGATTGTCAACGACCGTAACCGAACAGCTGCTAACCCGGCCTTCAATCGACCTGCTGTTCCTGGCTTACTTGATGCCGTTCAATCCTTGCAGACCAGTAGCCACAATGTGAACGCTGTTTTGGTTCAACTTGTGCCTGGTTCGGACCCAGATCAGGTGGCCAGCCCGATTCGCCGGTGGAAGCATTTGCAGGTTTACACGCGTGCAGGAATGGAAGAGATTTTGGTGTCCAAACTGATTGCTACTGCAGCAAAACAGATTTTCATGTTTTTGGTCATTCTTGCCATCGTCAGTGCAGCTATCGTAGCCTTCATCATCTACACCATGACGCTGGGTAAGATTCGTGAAATTGCCGTTTTGAAGTTGATCGGTACGCGGAACATCACGATTGCCAGCATGATTTTGCAGCAAGCTTTGGGCCTGGGACTGATTGGATTCGTGGTTGGCAAGGTGGCTGCCACTATCTGGGCACCTGTGTTTCCTAAATTTGTACTGCTACTCACGCAAGATGCGATTACCGGATTAGTCGTCACCTTGCTGATTTGTGCTTTGGCCAGTACCTTGGCTATCCGGGCTGCCCTCAAAGTTGACCCTGCAGAGGCCATTGGATAACGATTATGAAAAATCAGCTCAACACAGCTCTAGGTGGTATTCGAATTGAAGGTCTGCGCAAAGTTTATGGCCATGGAGACACGGCTGTCGAGGCGCTTAAAAACGTCAATATGACGGTAGGCCCAGGTGAGGTTGTCGGCTTGGTTGGACCATCGGGATCGGGTAAAAGTACACTTCTCAAATGCTTAGGTGCCATCATTGAACCCACATCAGGCCGAATGACATTAGGCAATGATGTTATTTATGATAATGGTTGGACGACTTCAGACTTGCGTGCTTTAAGACGAGACCGCATCGGATTTGTGTTTCAAGCACCCTACCTCATTCCGTTTCTTGACGTGACAGACAACGTTGCTCTGCTACCGATGCTGGCTGGCATGCCAAATGCACAAGCTAGAGTTCGTGCGCTGGAGTTACTGACGGCTTTGGATGTGGCGCATCGAGCCAAAGCCAGCCCATCACAACTCTCTGGTGGAGAACAACAACGCATTTCTATTGCGCGAGCGCTGGCAAATCGTCCACCCGTCATTTTGGCCGATGAGCCCACAGCACCACTGGACAGTGAACGTGCACTGGCAGTGATGCGCATTTTGAATCAAATGGCTCAACAATCACAAACCGCCATTATTGTGGTGACGCATGACGAAAAGATCATCCCCACGTTTAAACGGATCTATCACATACGCGATGGTCAAACGATTGAGGAAGCTGGCGAAGGAAGAAGTCTTTAGACTTTAAACGCCATCAACAATCACTACCGTGCGGTTGGCTGATTGTTCGCTGATTTTTAAGACCTCTTGATACGCCGTGTCGTTGTAAAACTTCTCTGCTTGCTCTTTGGATGGAAACTTGACCACGACCATCCGCGTTGGCGTCCACAGTTTGTTTTCTTTCACGCTCATCGCACCACCACGTACCAAATATTCACCACCAAATTTTTCAGCGATGGGTTTGGCGCGAAGTTTATAGCTCTCGTACAACTCTGGATTGAATAGTTCACTATCCACAATGAGGTAGGCTGTCATAGAGTTCCTCTAATTTATTTATAAATGTCTAATGGTTAAAGGGATCGTTGATGAGTTGCTAAGTGTAATAGCGCACAATCAGCACACCCAGGAGGTGATTTTGACTGAACCAACTATAGCCCAAGAAGACTTGATGGATGCAGACCCTGCAACCAGCCTAAAACCTGAAACAATAACGCTTACCGAGCAACAGCGTTTGCTTCTTCACATGGCGGTCGATATTCGGAGTGCCTCGCTGGTAATTCTGGCGGCACTGGCGTGTATTTTCATGCTGAGGTGGGCAAGTGCCGTCTTTATCCCGGTGATGGTAGGAATCTTGTTCAGCTACGGCTTGTCGCCGGTGGTGGACTGGTTGGCCCTGCGCCGGATTCCGCGTGCACTGAGTGCCGCCCTGCTGGTCGTCGGGATTGTGTTTGGGGTTGGTGCGACCGTCTACTCACTAAGTGACGATGCGGGTAAATTGGTTGAGTCGCTGCCGGTGGCGGCTCAGAAACTGCGTGATGCAGTTCGTAAACAACGTGGCAAGACGGACACGCTGGCAACCATGCAGAAAGCAGCCACGCAGCTTGAGCAAGCGGCGGAAGAGGCCAACCGAGCCGCCCCTGTGAACCGTGGTGTACAGCGAGTGCAGATTGAAAAACCAAAATTTGATCTCAAAGACTATTTGTGGACCGGCACCATGGGCTTGGTAGGCATGCTGGGACAGATTGGCACGGTTTCCCTGATTACTTTTTTCCTCATGGCTTCGGGTGACACCTTCAGACGTAAACTGGTCAAGTTGGCGGGGCCGACACTGAGCCGCAAAAAAATCACCCTGCAGGCATTGAATGAAATCAATGCACAAATCCAACGTTACATGGTTGTGCAAATCTTCACCAGCGGGGTGGTAGGCGTGGCAACCTGGCTGTGCTTTTGGGCTATCGGGCTTGAAAACGCAGCCGTCTGGGGGATTGCTGCCGGTGTGCTCAACCTGGTACCTTATATTGGCAGTGTGCTGGTCACTGCTGGCTCGGCCATGGTCGGCTTCATGCAATTTGGCACCCTAGACATGGCCTTGCTGGTGGCTGGCATCTCGTTGCTCATCAACAGCTTGGAAGGATTCTTGCTAACCCCGTGGCTAACCAGCCGTGCCAGCAAGATGAACCCTGTAGCCATTTTTGTCGGCGTATTGGCCTGGGGTTGGCTCTGGGGCGCTTGGGGTTTGTTGCTTGGCGTACCGATTTTGATGGTCGTCAAAGCCATTTGCGACCGGGTGGATGACCTCAAGCCAGTGGGAGAGTTGCTGGGGGATTGATCTTTAATGCGCGTAACTGAGTGTTAATAAGAGATTTGGCCGTTATTGAGAGTCAAGTAGCAAAATTAGCCTAGGCTGCCAACATCTGGGCCACTTTTTGCCCAATCGCCAGCGGGCTGGTTAAACCTGGCGACTCGATGCCAAACAAGTTGACCAAGCCTGCCACACCATGCTCTCTAGGACCTTGAATCATGAAGTCTTTGGCGGCCTCATGCTGGGCGTTGATTTTGGGGCGTATGCCGGCGTAGCCTTCAATCAGAGCACCGTCTTGCAATTGTGGCCAATATTTGCGGACTTCGGCATAAAAAGCATCTCCGCGACTGGGGTCGACCACCAAATTCTCGGCAGATTCAACCCATTGGGTGTCTGGGCCAAATTTTGCCTGGCCTCCCAAATCCAGCGTCAAATGCACCCCAAGACCAGCAGCTTCGGGCACAGGGTAAATCAATCGACTGAACGGCGATCGACCGCTCAAGGTGAAATAGTTGCCTTTGCAGTAAAACTCGGGCGGTACAAAAGACGGATCTAAACCCTGAATACGCCGCGCCAATGTAGGCGCGTGCAAACCGGCGGCGTTGATGACCGTGCTTGCCTCCAATTCCGTACCATCTAATGCTACTATTTGAATAGCATCTTTGACATAAGATACGCCGGCTACAGCCGAATTTAGTACCACCATCCCGCCTGCATTCTCCAAATCACCTTGCAGCGCCAGCATCAGCGCGTGGCTATCCACAATACCCGTGCTGGGTGAGTGGACGGCGGCCACACATTCAAGTTCTGGTTCCAAGGTACTAGCCTGTTCGCGACTCAGCATCACCAAATCTTGTACGCCATTGGCAGCAGCTTTGGCAATAATGCCTTGTAACTGAGCGACCTGATCTTCATTGGTTGCAACAATCAGCTTGCCGCAGCGTTTGTAGCCAATGCCGCGTTTTTCGCAATAGTCGTAAAGCATTGCCCTGCCCTGCACGCAAAGCGCTGCTTTCAGTGAACCTTGCGGGTAATAAATACCGGCGTGGATGACCTCACTGTTGCGCGAGCTGGTTCCAGTGCCGATGGCGTTGGCGGCCTCCAAAACCATGACTTCTCGTCCCGCAAATTGAGGCGACAGAGCCATGGCACGTGCTACAGCAAGACCGACGGCACCTGCACCAATGACAACACAATCAATCTTTTCCATGCTCGAATTGTGCCCTACTATCAGCTCTTCTTTGGTCCAAACAGACCAAGTAGCCAATACAGACCAATCGCTCCAAAAGTAGCGGTTCCGATGCCACCGAGTGCAAAACCACCAAATTTGAGCGTGAAATCACCTGTGCCCAAAATCAAGGTAACAGCGGCCACGATCAAATTGCGGTTGTTTGAAAAGTCTACTTTGTTGTCGACCCAAATTTTTGCACCCGCAATAGCAATCAACCCAAACACAACAATACTGACGCCGCCCATGACAGGCAGGGGTATGGTCTGAATGACTGCACCGAATTTAGGTGAGAAACCTAAAGCCAAGGCGATCAAACCTGCCACAAAAAACATGGCCGTTGAGTAGATTTTGGTAGCCGCCATGACGCCAATGTTTTCCGCATAGGTGGTCACACCCGTACCGCCTGCGGCACCGCTCACCATCGTAGCCATGCCGTCACCGATAAAGGCTCTGCCCATGTATTGGTCTAAATTGCGCCCCGTCATGGCAGTCACGGCTTTAATGTGGCCTAAGTTTTCCGCCACTAATATGATAGCAACAGGTGCAATCAGCAGCATAGCGTTAGCGTTGAACACAGGGGAAGAAAAGTTGGGCATACCGATCCAAGCAGCATTCATCAAGCCTGAGAAATCCATTGGTTTACCCAGACCCATACCGTTTGTTAGCGCGGCGTAAATCAAACTGGCAATGATCAAGCCGACCAAAATCAAAAGTCGTTGCACCATACCTTTGGTGGCAACGGCTACCAAGCCGACGCTGACAAAGGTGACCACTTGCATCCAAGCATCAAAATTGCCTGCTGCCATGTTTTTGACGGGAATACTGGCCAAGTTCAAGCCAATCACTGCGACCACCGCGCCTGTCACCACGGGCGGCATCAGCCGCTCAATCCAGCCAGTACCAATAGCTTGCACTATCAAGCCAATCAACACATATACAGCACCGCAGGCAATGATTCCGCCCAAAGCTATACCTAGGTTGGCATTTGGACCTTTGCCAGCGTAGGCAGTTGCGGCTATCACCACACCAATAAATGCAAAACTAGAGCCTAAATAGCTAGGAACTTTGCCACCTGTGATGATGAAGAACATCAAGGTGCCGACACCGCTCATTAAAATGGCAATATTTGGATCAAACCCCATCAAAATCGGTGCGAGCACGGTTGAACCAAACATCGCAATGACATGTTGTACGCCCAATACGGTCGTTTGCCCCCATGGAAGGCGCTCGTCTGGCGCGATGACACCTCAACCCGCTAAGGTAGAGGCAGGTTTTTCCGTCCAACTGAATAATCCCATCGACAACTCCTCTAAAGTAAATAGACTAAATGCAAGCATCCTAGGTGGGATGTTGAAATACATTATGCGGGTAAACCTTAGTGAACTTGATATACCTTCGTTCTGTAAAACAAACAAAAATAACGCAATTCATCTTAATATCTACACATGACAAATTCGACCTCCTCTATGAAAAGCTTTCACCAATACCCACAACTTTATGTGCTGGAGCATCCACTGGTGCAACACAAACTCAGTCACATGCGTGACGTGCGAACCTCGACGCGCACCTTCCGCCAGTTGTTGCGTGAGCTGACATTGCTGATGGGGTACGAAATCACGCGTGACCTACCGCTAACAACAGAGCGCATCATGACCCCATTAATAGAAATGGATGCACCTGTCATTGCCGGGAAAAAAATTGCCATCGTTCCTGTTTTACGCGCAGGTTTGGGTATGGCAGAAGGGCTGATGGATTTGATACCTTCTGCACGCCAAGGCCACATTGGTATGTACCGTGGACCGGATCATAGACCTGTGGAATATTACGTGCGACTGCCTGAAATTGAGGGTCGCATCTTCATTGTTTGCGACCCGATGCTGGCAACAGGTTACTCTGCGGTTGGCGCCGTTAATATTTTGATAAGCCGCGGTGTTGCACCTGAAAATATTCGGTTTTTAGCATTGGTGGCAGCACCAGAAGGCGTTAAAGTTTTTCATTCAGCACATCCAACTGTACCCGTTTATGTCGCTGGTTTAGATTCGCACTTGAACGAAAAAGCATACATCGTACCTGGCTTGGGTGATGCCGGTGATCGAATTTTTGGCACCAAACACGAATAAAAAGATTTTCGAGTTATTTACTGTTAGCCCAACCACCACCCAAAGTTTTGTAAAGTGTGACCTGACTCTGTGATAACGCTAATCGAGTTTGAACAACAGCTTGTTGAGCCGCAAATAACGAACGCTGGGCATCAAGCAAATCTAAAGAACTCGAAACCCCTTGTTGGTAACGTAAATCTGATAATTTAAAGCGAACTTCTTCAGCATTGGTTTGAGCTTGTTGAGAACGCAATTGTTCGGCTAGAGTAGACCGTGTAACAAGTGCATCAGCTACTTCTCGAAAAGCGGTTTGAATCGTTTTGTCATATTGATTCAAAGCAATATCGCGTGCAACCTTCGCTGAGTCTAATCCTGACTGATTTCTACCAGCATCAAAAATTGGTAAAAGCAATTGCGGAGCCAAGGTCCAGCCCCAAGAACCGTTTTTCAATAAACCTGAAAGCTGACTACTGATACTGCCAGCGCCCACAGTTAGAGAAATTCTTGGGAAAAATGCTGCGCGAGCTGCACCAATGTTGGCATTAGAGGCCAACAATAACTGTTCGGCTTGTTGGATGTCAGGTCTATTGACAATTAAATCTGAAGGCAAACCCGCAGGTATATTCTCCATATTCAGCGCATCATTCACTGCAGCAACTTTTGCAGGAGTGTTGGATAAAATTCCTGACAATTCCTTATCTAAAGGCTGACCAACCAACAAGACCAACGCATTTTCATCTAAAGCACGCTGACGCGTTTGCTGTGCAAAGGCTATTCGAGCCGTCTCTAACAGCGATTCTGCTAAGCGAAATTCAACCTCAGAACTTACCCCATTCTCAAATCGAAGTTGACTTAGTTTGAAGGATGCTTGACGCGACACCAGTGTCTTACGTGTAATTTCAATCAATGCATCATCTGCCAGAATATTCAGATAGGTATTCGCCACAGAAGCAATCAAATTAATTTGTGCCGTTTTTCGTCCCTCTTCTGTCGCTAAATATTGCGCCAAGGCGACTTCTTTTAAGCTGTTGATGCGTCCAAAAAAATCTAACTCATACGCGGTAACTGCTAATCCGACGTTGTACAAATTTGTACTACTGCCGTTTGCTGCTGGAGTACGAGATCCATTTAATACAGCACTCACGCTTGGAAATTGATCCGCACGTTTGATTTGATACTGGGCTTTCGCCAGCTCAATGTTCAGTACGGCGATACGGAGATCGCGGTTACTGATCAAAGACCGTTCAATTAATTGTTTGAGTTTGATATCTGTAAAAAAATTCTGCCAAACTAGATCGGTGACCTGAGATTTAGCCACTGAAACCAACTCATTCGAGTTTGATTTTATGTAGTCAGGAAAACTTTCCGACACTGGGAGCGCAGGACGCTCGTAAGTGGGAACCATGGAGCAACCCGTAGTTAACAAAACGACGCTTGTCGCAAGAAGTTTGTGAAAGTTATATTTACGCATTGCCAGCTCCTTTGGCAACTTCGCGCTTATCTTGTTCTTCTATTCCAGCATCTTGTGCATGTTTTGAATAAATTTTGCGCTGCCGCTCACTTCCTTTGAAGAATCCGCGTATCACGACAAAGAAAACGGGTACGAAAAATACAGCCAAAGCTGTTCCAGTGATCATGCCGCCAATCACGCCTGTCCCAATCGCGCGTTGACTCGCGGAACTGGCACCGGTTGCAATCGCCAAAGGTAATACACCCAGCATGAATGCCATAGAAGTCATAATAATAGGTCGAAAACGAAGATGTGCAGCAGCTAGCGCTGATTCAATTACCCCTTTGCCTTGTGCTTGAAGGTCCTTGGCAAATTCGATAATCAAGATTGCGTTTTTTGCGGATAAACCAATGATGGTAATTAGACCGACTTGAAAGTACACATCATTGGCATAACTACGCAAAAAGGTTGCCAATAAGACCCCAAGGACTCCAAGCGGTACAACCAAAATGACAGCCAATGGTATTGACCAGCTCTCATAAAGAGCTGCAAGGCTTAAAAACACAGCCAAAATAGCAAATCCATACAAAATGATTGCCTGCGAGCCAGCAAGTTTTTCTTCTCTTGACTGACCCGTCCACTCATAACCGAAACCTGGCGGCAGTTGAGCAGCAAGTTTTTCCATTTCAATAATTGCAGCACCAGTGCTATACCCAGGTGCAGCACCGCCACTGATGCGCATTGCAGGGTAGCCGTTATAGCGAATTGTCTGCATGGCGCCCTTGATCCAGCTGGTAGAAGCAAATGCAGATATGGGTAATTGTTGCCCTTGCTTATTGCTGACATTCAGTTGAAGAATATCCTCAGGCTGCATGCGGTTAGGAGCATCAGCCTGCACCACAACACGCTGCAAACGCCCTTGATTCGGAAAATCATTCACGTAACTAGAACCCAAACCCGTAGAAAGTACCGAATTGATAGTATCTAAACTGACACCCAATGCGTTTGCCTTGTCACGATCAATATTGATTTGTAGCTGCGGCGCATCCTCTATTCCATCAGGTCGAACTTGAGCCAGAATAGCACTTTTCGATGCCAAACCTAAGAGTTGATTTCTTGCCGCTAACAAAGCATCATGCCCAGCACCTGCACGATCCTGGAGACGAAATGTAAAACCGCTGGCAGAACCTAATTCAGGAATTGGCGGTGGGCTCAAAGGAAATATTGAAGCATCGCGAATGCCGGAGAGTGCCCCATATGCTCGCCCAGCCAATGCCTCCGCAGATTGGCCTTTTTCTTTTCGCTCTGACCAATCTTTCAAGGTCGTAAAGGCCAAAGCAGCATTTTGTCCTTGACCTGAAAAACTGAAACCCAATACACTGACCATGCTCTGCACTTCGGGCTGCTTCAAAATATTAGCTTCAACCTGCTCAACGACATTGCTCGTACGCTCCAAAGTTGCTCCTGGCGGAAGTTGAACGTTAACCAGCATGGTTCCTTGATCCTCACCAGGCAAAAATGAAGTTGGTAGTCTTGTATAGATTAAAGCCACAACGCCCACGATGGCGACATAAAGTATCAAATATCTACTAGCACGTCCAAGAATACGCGCCACCAGTCCTTCATAATTTTTGGCAGTGCGTGTAAATCCGCGATTAAACCAGCCAAAGAAACCGGTCTTAGCGTGGTGATGACCAGCATCAACCGGCTTAAGCAGTGTTGCACACAGCGCTGGCGTTAAAGAAAGTGCTAGAAAGGCTGAAAATGCGATTGATGTCACCATCACCGTAGCAAACTGCCTGTAGATATTTCCGACAGAACCTGCGAAAAATGCAAGTGGCACAAACACAGAAATCAACACGACTGTTACCCCAACAATAGCACCTGAGATTTGCCCCATTGCTTTACGTGTGGCATCCAGTGGCGATAAGCCTTCTTCGCTCATGATGCGCTCAACATTCTCTACCACCACAATAGCATCATCCACCACAATACCAATGACTAAAACCATGCCAAACATGGTCAAAACATTGATAGAAAACCCCAACGCCAATAGTGTGGCAAAAGTTCCGAGTAAAGCGATCGGCACAACAATGGTTGGGATGATGGTGTAACGCCAGTTTTGTAAAAACAAAAACATCACTAAAAACACCAGGACGACAGCCTCTATCAATGTCTCAGCCACTTGCCGAATCGAAATGCTCACAAAACGTGAGCTGTCGTATGGAATAGCGTAACTAACGCCTTGGGGAAAATACACTTGCAACTCATCCATCTTGGCGCGAACTGCCTTCGCTGCTGCCAGAGCATTTCCGCTAGGTGTGAGCTGAACACCAATGCCGGTAGAGGGTTTGCCATTCAGTCGGGCAGAAGTTGCGTATGTTTGCGCGCCCAAATCAATGCGCGCTACATCTTTCAAGCGCACGGTCGATCCGTCGGTATTCGAGCGCAACACAATATTTCCAAACTGCTCTACATTAGTAAGCTGACCATTCACAACCACCGTAGCAGTGATGCCTTGACCAGCAACGTTTGGAAGATCGCCTATTGTTCCTGACGAAATCTGAGCATTTTGTGCACGAATAGCGTTGGTGACATCGCTCGCTGAGAGCGTCAAACCAGCTAGTTTTGCAGGGTCAATCCAAATGCGCATCGCACGCTCAGTGCCAAACAACTGCACTTGACCTATGCCGGGCAAACGTTGCAGTTCAGGAATGACGTTGCGCGAAGCATAATCACCCAATCCCACTGGATCAACAGCAGGATTATTTGAAGAAAGCATCGTAAACAGCAAAAAGTTGGAGCGCGACTTATCGACACGTACGCCCTGCTGAGTCACACTTTGTGGCAAACGTGGCGCTGCACGTGACAAACGGTTTTGAACGTCAACTTGAGCCAAATCTGGATTGGTTCCAGTTTCAAAAGTCAAAGTGATGCTCCCCGAACCGTTTGCTTGAGCAACAGACTCCATATAAATGAGGCCAGGGGATCCATTCATTTCACGTTCAATCACGCTCAACACGCTGTCCTCTAATGTGCTGGCTGATGCACCTGGATAACTGGCAGAAACGATGATAGAGGGTGGAGCCACTGGTGGGTACTGAGCAATCGACAATTGCGTGATTGCGACACTACCCAAAACCACAATGAAAAGGGCAATCACCCAGGCGAAGATAGGTCGATCAATAAAAAATTTGGCCATGCAAAGTGCCCCTTACTTCGCAGCCGCTGTATTGGCGGTAGCGTTAGCACTATTATCAGCAGGTGTGCTTGTGCTACCAGTAGCAACTGCAACCCCAGGCTGCCAAGGAACCGGTTTGACGGATGCGCCAGGCTGTATTTTTTGGAAACCATCAACCATAACCTGCTCTCCCGCCTTGAGACCGTCGATTACAACCCATTGCGCGCCCTTGGCAGAACCTATCTTGACTGTACGAGGAGCCACTTTTCCATCGCTACCAACCACCATGACTGTGTCGCCTTGCCCCGTACGCGTTACCGCCTGTTGCGGTAATAAAATGGCATTAGAAGCTTGCGCTTGCTCAAGTCGAACTCGGACATAGAGCCCAGGCAGTAACTGTCCTGTTGGATTTGGAATCTCGGCTCTCAAAGTAACTTGGCCTGTCGTCGGATCAACGCTCAAGTCAGAGAACAAAAGTCGTCCTTGTAAAGGATATTCCGTACCATCTTCAAGGACCAACCGGACACTGGCAGCATTCGCACCACTGGCCCGTTTAAATTGACCACTGTTCATGGCCGCTTTTAGCTTCATTACGTCCGATGCTGACTGCGTAAAGTTGATGTACATCGGATTAATTTGCTGAATGACTGCCAGTGGCGTTGCTTCACTCTGCCCTACAAGCGCTCCTTCGGTGACCAAGGCACGCCCGATGCGGCCTGAAATTGGTGCGGTCACAGATGAATAACCTAAAGTGATGCTCGCAGTTTGAACGTTGGCCTTTCCAACGGCTACATCTGCAGCTGCTTGTTTTTGCGCCGCTACAGCATTTGCATATTCCTGCTTGCTGATCGCATTAGCTTCGACAAGAGGTTTGTACCTATCAGCCAATTCAGTCGTCTGTGCCAAGTTTGCTTCGGCGCGTGCTTGATTTGCTTTTGCGCTGGCCAGAGCAGCTGCATAAGGCGCCGCATCAATTTTAAAAAGTGATTGACCGACTTTCACGTCACTACCTTCTTTGAACACTCTTTTTTGTAAAATCCCAGCGGTACGCGCCCTAACTTGAGCGATACGAGAGGCTTCAAGACGCCCAGGCAGCTCAGTAAGTAGACCAACATCACCAAGTTTAACCATGACTACACCAACTTGAGCCATCGGAGGAGCCTTGCCACTGGGTCCAGCAGGTGCAGATTCTTTGCTACATCCGGATAACGCAAATACACATAGTGCAAGCGAAGAAAGGGATGATTTAAGCATCCATGGATTCGACAAAAATGATTTGGAAACACTAAACATAGTCATTCAACATCTCGATTTAAAAATATTGCGATATTGGCAATGAACGAAATTTCATCATTCAAAATTTCACGCTCAGATAAAGCACCAAGGTAACCTCAAAGGGCTAGTTTACATATTTTTCGAGTTATTTAAATTAGCTTATCTAATCTTTATAAGTACTTGGGGAAAAGCGTAGGCAATTTGATTCATTCATACAGAGGACATATGCCCTACTCACATCGATTAGCTAAGCGTTCAATGATTTAGACTTATGAGGATCATGCATAATGTTATGCTTTGGCGCCGCATTGTGCGCTTTTTCATCAAGAAAGCCCTCTGAAAATGAAGTATGAGTCTGTCGATAGCTTCCTAGAACATGTAGCACAACGTAACCCCGGTCAGCCAGAGTTTCTGCAAGCCGTCACCGAAGTCATGGAAAGCTTGTGGCCATTTATCGAAAAGCATCCCAAGTATGCTGAACACAGCTTGCTGGAACGCTTGATAGAACCAGAACGCGTGATCATGTTCCGTGTCTCATGGACAGACGATCACGGCACGGTACAGGTTAACCGTGGCTACCGGATTCAGCACAGCATGGCGATTGGCCCTTATAAAGGCGGTCTGCGCTTTCACCCATCGGTTAACCTCTCGGTGCTCAAGTTTTTGGCATTCGAGCAGACCTTCAAAAATGCACTAACCACCCTGCCTATGGGTGGCGGTAAGGGTGGTTCTGACTTCGACCCCAAAGGCAAGAGTGCTGGCGAAGTCATGCGTTTCTGCCAAGCCTTTGCCAGTGAGCTGTTCCGCCACATTGGTGCTGACACGGACGTGCCAGCAGGCGATATCGGCGTGGGCGGCCGCGAGGTGGGATTTATTGCCGGCATGTACAAGAAGCTCAGCAACCGCGCTGACTGCGTGTTCACTGGGAAGGGCCTGTCTTTTGGTGGCTCGTTGATCCGCCCAGAAGCCACAGGTTACGGCACCGTTTACTTCGCTGCAGAAATGCTCAAGACTCGTCGCAAGACATTCGATGGATTGCGCGTTTCGGTTTCAGGCTCAGGTAACGTTGCTCAATATGCGGTGGAAAAAGCCATGGCACTGGGCGCCAAGGTGGTTACGGTGTCTGACTCCAGCGGAACCATCGTCGATGAAGAAGGCTTCAACACTGAAAAACTCATTATTTTGATGGATGTGAAGAACCATCTCTATGGCCGTCTGAGCGACTACGCCAAGCGCACTGGGGTGAAGTTCGAGGCAGGCAAGACGCCTTGGCATGTGCCGGTGGACATTGCCTTGCCCTGCGCAACTCAAAACGAGCTGACCCTAAGTGACGCTGCTACTCTGATCAAAAATGGGGTGATTTGCGTGGCTGAAGGCGCGAACATGCCTTCAACCATCGAAGCCGCCAAGGCCTTTGAAGCCGCGGGCGTCCTCTATGCACCGGGTAAGGCCAGTAACGCTGGTGGTGTGGCTACATCGGGTCTTGAGATGAGCCAAAACGCCATGCGTTTGAACTGGACTGCTGAAGAGGTGGACAACCGTTTGCTGATGATTATGCAAGGCATCCATGCAGCATGCCTGAAGCACGGCAGCCGTGCTGATGGCTCGGTGAGTTACATCGACGGTGCTAACGTAGCCGGCTTCGTCAAGGTAGCCGACGCCATGTTGGCGCAAGGCGTAATCTAAAGAATACTCTCTTCAACACGCAATAGATCATACTTAGATAAGGTGATTTTTGGATCACTTTAACAAGAGACATATACTTAGAACAACAGGAATACATACGACCATGAGTGGATACAACGTAGTAGCAGCAAAAAATACGATGAATGCGCCAAACAGTAATGGCTCATATTCACAATCAGTCGCTTTCTCTCACTACAACAACCTATCAGCTCAATTACCTATCGATCCAAAAACTGGTCAATTGGTGGCTGGCGGCGTCAATGAGCAAGCGAAACAGTGCTTTGACAATATCAAAGCGGTTCTAGAAAGTATCAACCATGTAATGGACGATGTCGTCAGGATCACGGTATTTGTCAAAAATATTGCTGATGTCGCCGCTGTTGACAACGTATTTACCAGCTTCTTCACAGGCTATGTACCGACACGTACCACCGTTGCTGTGGCAGCTTTGCCTAACGGCGCTTTGGTACAAATTGAAGCGCTGGTATCGCATGGCGAAGGCACCATCCCCAATGCACCGCAGGCTGGTGACCTTGTTAAAGTTGCAAGAAATACAAGCAATGCACCAATAAATGAGCTGTCTACACAAACGGTCGCCTTCTCGCACTACAACAACCTTTCAGCTCAATTACCCATTGACCCAAAAACAGGGCAGCTGGTTGCAGGTGGTACAAAAGAGCAAGCCACACAATGCTTCAACAACATTAAAGCCATTTTAGAAAGCATCGGCCATGTTATGAACGATGTGGTACGAATCACCATCTTCGTTAAAAACTTAGCCGATACCGAGAATGCAAAAGACGTTTATAAAACTTTTTTCCCAAGCTATGTTCCGGCACTCACAAACGTTGTTGTGACCGCGTTGCCGATGGACGCTTTGGTGCAAATTGAAGCCGTTGTGTCGCACGGCGACGGCACACCCCCGCAACCTGTTGAAGACGCGCGCAACATCGTCATTAAAGCCAACAACACAGACACTGCTCCCAAAGGCCCCTACTCACAATCTGTTGCCTTCTCGCATTACAACCACATTTCAGCGCAATTACCTGTAGATGCTAAAACTGGTCAGCTTGTCGGCGGTGGCGTTAAAGAACAAGCAAGCCAGTGCCTGAAGAATATCAAATCAATTGTGGAAAGTATTGATCATGTGATGGGAGATGTTGTCAAAATCAATATCGCCCTCAAAAACATCACAGATATTGACGCTGTAGAAGAAACTTACGCAACATACTTTCCCGGAGGAGTTCCAGCGCGCAGAATCATTGGCGTATCAGCACTACCTAAAGACGCATTGGTCCAAATTGATGCAGTCATTTCAAACGCTGAAGGAACTCCGCCAAAAGCGTAACTTGCATTAGTAAGTGTTTAAATAGATACTTATTAAACAATATTTAGCCCCAGAAACAAAAAAAGGGACTTGGCAGTGATGCTAATTCCTTTTTTTATAACTAATTTATTTGTTGATTTTGGTGGGCAGTTCAAATTTCGAACTTGTGACACCTGCAGAGTGAATGCCTTTATTATTGTCGGCGCCGATTGAATCTTGACCCAAGGGGGTGCGGACAATTTCTCACCTCTATAGCTATAACTTCTTTATTACACTTACACTTCTTAAGTTAAGAAATATATATATATAAAGAGAGTAGTAAATTAAATATTACATATAGGGTTTCAGAGCCAAGCGGAATATAACTAATTAGCGAACATAGGATCGACGTTTTAAACGGCATTTGCTGGCATAGCGTCCAGCAATGAAGCTCCAAACTTCTTGTCACCTGCCAGTTTCTGTACTTCATTGGCGAGTTGTTCGATCGCAGTAGCCAGTACCATCGGATCACCGGCAGGTCAGACCAAAAGGTAGTGGAGCCCTATATCCTGCACACTGATTCTTGCTCTTTAAGCCTACAAACAAAAAAGCTTTAATTGCACCTTAGGTGAAGGTAAATTCAACTTCTAATTGTTCATATAGACTCAATGCTTTTACATTTAAAGGAAAACATCCATGAATCTTCATCTCGCTCCAATCGTATCTTTGATTGCTGGCATTCTTATTTTAGTGGCGCCTCGTCTGCTGAACTACATTGTGGCGATTTACCTGATCATCATTGGCCTGATTGGTTTGCTTGGCACGGGTTCGCTGCGCCTGTAAATTCAACCATAAATTATTCAAATTTCAGTTTGAAGTTGTCAAATTAAACATTTGGACTTTCAATTGCATTTTTAGCTAAACGAAATTGTAGTTACCTCTTTAGACTGGACATTTTATTTTTCTGCCAAATGAGTAATTTATGAAGCAAAGAACGGTGTATATATGCCCCAATTTCGTCAGCAAGTGGTCTAATTTGTCGGTATTGGAATTCCTGTGCTGCTGCTCCTGATTAATGCTGAAGGCTCTGCTAACTCCCTCAAGACAACGAAGTTAGTCAACGCATAAGTACCTTCAGCGACTTGACCATCGTTTCGGGCCACAAAGCTGGTGACTTGATGAATACCGTTCAAGTTCACTTCAGAGCTGAGCTTTATAGATGGAATTGCATCGTCTTCAATTTAATTTCTCTTATCGAAAATTGTTGAACTGATTGCCACAGCGCAACAAGGAGTAACTTGAAATATAAGAATTGCGCACCAGATAAATACTATTAAAGACTGAGAAGCTAAGCTCGCCAACCCTAAGCTTGAAGTTGCTCCAGAAGCCTCACCCAAATCTACACCGCACCCAATTCACCTACAACTGAAAGAAAAAACCCATGAAAAAAATCCTGATGGTGCTGACCTCGCACGACCAATTGGGCAACACCGGTGCGAAAACCGGTTTCTGGCTAGAAGAATTTGCGGCGCCTTATTACGTGTTCAAGGATGCTGGTGCCGAAATCACCTTGGCATCTCCCCTAGGTGGACAACCACCGCTCGACCCCAAGAGTGACGATGCCGCTTCACAAACCGACGCTACCCGTCGTTTCAAGGCCGATGCTGATGCCCAAGCGCTATTGGCCAGCACCCAAAAATTAAGCGACATGAATACTGACGCTTTTGATGCTCTGTTTTACCCAGGCGGCCATGGCCCACTGTGGGATCTGGCGGAAGACAAAAACTCCATTGCCCTGATTGAAACCATGCTTTCCGCGGGCAAACCGGTTGCCGCAGTTTGTCACGCACCTGCCGTACTGCGTCACCCAAAAATAGACGGTAAATCCGTGGTGCAGGGCAAGAAGGTGACTGGGTTTACCAACACCGAAGAATCCGCTGTGGATCTGACCGACATCGTTCCCTTTCTGGTGGAAGACATGCTCAAAAGCAACGGCGGTCATTACTTCAAAGGCGCAGATTGGCAACCCTATGTTTTGACTGATGGCTTGTTAATCACAGGGCAAAACCCAGCTTCTTCTGAGCCAGCGGCACATGCACTCCTAAAGGTTCTCAAAAAACTGTGAGGTAGCACACCTGCGGTGTCACATAGCACTGGAATGAATCCGACTTGGTATGTTGAATCCGACTCGGTATGCATTACCAGCACACGCTCGTCATTTTTGTATAAAACCACCATGACCGACCACTCTGACTTTTGGCAAGACCTTTACCAACAAAGCCAACAATCCACCCTTGAGGTTGGGTCACTTCCTGTTTTGCGCGTGAACCAAGATCTGCAAGTCGACGCCCAAGTAAGCTCTGCAACAGCACCGTGGGTCGCATCTCCTGCAGCAGGGGTTCGGCGGATTCTCTTGGAACGCGACGGTGGCGAAATCACCACGCGCGCGACCAGTCTGGTTGCCTACCGCGCCGGCAGTCGATTCAATGCCCACACGCATCCCCAAGGCGAAGAGATATTGGTTTTGAGCGGCGTCTTTTCAGACGAAAGTGGAGACAACGCAGCCGGCAGCTACTTGCGCAACCCACCGGGTTCTTCGCACGCCCCTTTTAGCGACGAAGGCTGCCTGATTTTTGTGAAGCTCCAGCAATTTTCTCCACAAGACAGCGTACAGCTAAGGTTGGGTGCGCAGGAGACTAGTTGGCCGTTTACGCAGTTGGCAATGACCAGACGGTTGCTTTTTGAGCGACCCAATGAGCGCGTGGAGTTGATCCATTTTGGGCAAGCCGCCCAACTGCCTTCTGACCTAGGTCTGCAGGGTTTGGAGATATTGGTCTTGAAAGGTGAGTTGACTGGGACTGATACCAATTACCCAATTGGCACATGGCTGCGCTGCGCATCATCACAGACGCTCACCTATCACGCCCAAGCTGGAACTGAGATTTACGTCAAAAGTGGGCACTTGGGAGCGTTTGCATGAGTGTTCGCGGCTTAACCTCTACATCAACGCCCGCCTTGATCGTGGGTGGTGGCCTAGCTGGTTTGTATGCAGCCTATCAGCTTGAGAAAGCTAAGATCCCATATGTATTGTGGGAAGCACAACCGAGATGGGGTGGACGCATTCTTTCTCTGCCTATTGACGGCGATTCAGACCTTGGTTTTGACCTAGGTCCTACTTGGTTCTGGCCTCACCAACACCGCATGCAACGTCTTTGTGCTGAATTGGGTCTAACAAGCTTTGAACAACCAGTGGCGGGTGATGTGATGTACCAACTCACGCCAGGACAAGCACCTGAACGCTCAGTGGGAGCTGGCTCAATGGTGTCTTACCGCCTTGAAAACGGCATGCAAACCTTGATGACTGCGCTGGTGAAACGCCTAGACCCGTCATCCTTGAAGTTAAATCATGCGCTTACCAAACTCACCAGATCAGGCAAGGTCTGGACGGCAACAACCAACCACTTGGGAGAAACGCGAGAGCTCGAAGTGGGGCAGCTGATCCTAGCCACTCCACCACGAAAGGTTGCGCCGCTGTTGCACCCTCATTTACCTGCCCGACTGCATGCGGAGTTAAACGCCACGCCTACCTGGATGGCAGCACAGGCCAAGTTTGTGGCAGTCTATGAAACCCCGTTTTGGCGCCAAGCAGGCCTAGCAGGTCAAGTGTTCAGTCGGGTTGGGCCTATGGTAGAAATATACGATGCCTCGTCATCCCCACATAACGGTTATGCCCTCTTTGGCTTTTTAGGTGTTCCCGCCCAAGTCAGACTCCAGCATAGTCAGGCTGCGGTTGAGGCCGCTTGCTTGAATCAATTGATATCCGTTTTTGGGCCGCTAGCCAGCAATCCGCGTACCATAGGACTGAAGGACTGGGCCCAGGACGATTGGATTGTGAGCGAACAAGATCTCTCAGAGACACCTCAGCATCCTGACTT
>CBDUEA010000002.1:0-18197 GCA_965365965.1 uncultured Polaromonas sp.
GAAGTGATCCAAACCGAGCTCTGCTTGGCTGACCTGAGCGCGGTTGAAAAAGCGCTGCACCGCGTTACCAAATTGGCGCGTTCTGGGGATAAAGAATCCGTCAAACTGGTAGCGATTTTAGAGAAGTGCCAAGCCGCGTTGAACGAAGCCAAGCCGGTGCGCTCGCTGGACTTCAGCAAAGAAGAGTTGCCGCTGTTGAAGCAGTTTTTCCTCATCACCGCCAAGCCGGCGATGTTTGTGGCCAATGTGGCTGAAGATGGCTTCAAAAACAACCCCATGCTGGACCGTTTGACCGCCTACGCCACCGCGCAAAACGCACCGGTGGTGGCGATCAGCGCCAAAATGGAAGCCGAAATGGCCGAGATGGACGATGAAGACCGGGCCATGTTCTTGGCCGAATTGGGTCAAGAAGAGCCGGGCTTAGACCGCTTGATTCGCGCTGCCTACAAACTCTTGGGGCTGCAAACCTACTTCACCGCAGGCGTCAAAGAAGTCCGCGCTTGGACCATCCACGTCGGCGACACTGGTCCGCAAGCGGCGGGGGTGATCCACACCGATTTCGAAAAAGGCTACATCCGCGCCCAAACCATCGCTTTTGATGACTTTATCGCCTTCAAAGGCGAGCAGGGCGCCAAAGATGCCGGCAAAATGCGCGCTGAGGGCAAGGAATACGTGGTCAAAGATGGCGACGTGATGAACTTCTTGTTCAGCCCATAAGTTTTAGTCGCAGCAAAAACAGCTATAATTATTAGCTCGGTGGTATAGCTCAGTTGGTTAGAGCGCAGCATTCATAATGCTGAAGTCGGTGGTTCAAATCCACCTACCACCACCAATACAAGCCATATAGGCAATAGCCCCGCAGCTACTTAATTTAGAGCGCGGGGCTTTTAATTTGATGTTGATATTGGCCATGTAGCCACCATGTAGCCACCAGCACAGTGTTATGTACCGTTATTTCCTGGTTAGTTGTGATTGAACGAATTTAAAATGCCCCTAAATTTTATCTTGCGTACGTTCTATTTGTGCAAGCTCAGGTCGTCCTGCAATCGCGACACTTTCTATTTTCAATAAACTAACATACGCCTCTAATGCGGTCGGATAAGTCCCATTGGTACTATGGTGTTTTAAGAACAGACCGCATTTGTTCAGCTATGGGCCTTGGCCGTATATTTTCAAAGCCAAGACGCAATTACTACAGTCAAGTTCAATGCTTTCAAAATGGACTTAAGTTGCATTAGCTGACTTGTAGGGGTGTCACCTTTTCTCTCAAATCCAAAGTGCAACATACTGAATATATCCTATGTAAGGAGCACAGATGGAAACAGAGAAACACTACTGACAACTTGACTATCAAGACCGTTTTGCAATAACGTTTGGCAGGGAGTAAACTTTAAATGTATGGGCTATTGCCCGAATACTTAACAGAGCTGCATCAATGATCATCCATGAATTGTGTCGCAACAACCCCAGCCAGAGCGTCAACTTCAGCTGTACTTTTGCCCAACAGCGGTATGAGCGCCGTAGACGGTTTGTACGACCTGCACTCAAGTTGCGCGTTGGCAGCGCCTTGTTTAAACAAGTACGCAACTAGCTGCATCTTCATTGATCACCTGAACAAATCGCGGCTCATTTGAGTAAACTGCACCCTGAACAAGCCGCCTTACGCGTTTTTCACGAAACTATCTACAACATCATCTACGCGCAACCCAGAGGCGAGCTCAAGCGTGAGCATGTGGCTTGTCTGCGCATGGCACGTGGCAAGAGTTTGCTTCGCTCAAAAGGGGAAGATCGCCGTGGTCAGCTGACTGATTTATTAAGCATTCATCTGCGCCCGCCAGATGTGACTGACAGGCACTTTCCAGGGCACTGGGTGGCTGATTTGATTAAAAGCAAGAACAATGCCTCTGCAGTAGGTGCGTTGGTTGAACGAGCAGCTCGGTTGTTGATGATGGTCAAAATGCCTCATCCGCAGCCGGCAACGACTGGCTCATGTGTTGCAAGCCTTTACAGACAAGCTCAATTCAATAGCGCAACCTATGAGCAAGACACTTGCATATGTCAGAGGGCGTGAGATGGCATATCACCAGCATTTGACGGCCAATACCGATCTGGCGGCGTATTTCTGTGATCCACACAGTCCTTGGAAGCGCGGTAAGAATGAAAATACCATCGGGTTGATACGTCAGTATTTGCCTAAAGGTACGGATTTATCTGTTTATAGTCAAGAAGATTTAGATGCCATCGCCGATCTAATAAATTGAAGATCGAGCAAAACCATGGGGTGGTCTAATCCGCTTGAGGTATATGGCAATGGCTGGCGCAACTTGAACTACAGCCTGATGCGGGGCATTAAATTAGACGTGTTGCACTTGGATTTGAATCCGTCCGTTGATTGTGACTGCAAATTGTTACAGAATATGTAATGCAACAGAAATTAGTACCCAAATAGACTGTTTTCATTATGCGAAATCTGAAAAACTCTCGATCACTGGGCTCATTTGCACCCGTGCGAACTGAATACCTTCAGGGTCCCCGTTAGTCAGGTCATCACCACAGTCAGGTCATCACCATAAGATCACCGCTATAAGGTCGTTTAGCAGTAGCTAAGTCCCTATTTCTTGTGTGTATTCTTTCATTTAGCACCAGCGCAGGCTGATGATCCGGTTGACACTTCTTTCACTTGCAGCGGTTTAGCTGTCACTTAAAGGAGTTACTTGAATGGATGCATCGTACAAACTGGATCAACTAGAAGCATTGCTGCTCGCGCTCACAGGACCTAGCGGGACTGAAGGTCTGTCTGACACTCACGTCACCAGTATGCTCGCACTGGGTGTAGAGCTGACTCAGCAAATACGGAATTTATTTTAATCTTGCAGGGGGTAGTTTTTTAACCCCCATCCAAGCGGGACACGGGACACACCTAAAGGTGTGTGTCCCTGTCTGTCCCGCTAATCAGGCTATGGCACGAGACAGACTGGGACAATGTCCCGCTTATGTCCCGTGTCCCGTCATAGCTTAGAACCCTGCAGGCAATGCGTAAACATCGTCTTTGCATGTTAGATAGCCAAGTTCAACCAGTCCAGACCGTGCACGATTAAACGCTTTTTTCTTTGCTTCTTGATTTTCCGCCGTGCTTGATTCGTAAAACTTGGCACGCCAGGCATTGATGCGAACTCCATCCCCTGCAGGGTACACAGCATTAAAAGTTGCGAAGCCTAATCGCTGACCTGATGTCAACGACTTTTGCACGCTCAGTGGTTTACCTATTTCGTTAACGGTACATGACGAAATAGCGTCACCATAGTCATCACAATATAAGTTATGGATTTGCAAATTGAAGTGATATGCGCCGCCGTCTGAACCGTCTTTAGACTTGGCAACGGACCACTTACGGTTATCCCCGTCGCGTGATACCTCAATTGCAGCATCAAGGGCCGCAAACAAGCTACTGTGTCCGCGAAGCCCTGCAGCGGCGTTTTTACCTGTATGGTGTACAACCAGCACCAGTCCATCAATTGCGGCCTGCAGGGCCTTTGCAGCTTGCAGGATCAGCCCCATATCCTTGGAGCTATTTTCGTCTGCGACCGGCGCCGCGCGGTTCAGTGTGTCAAGGATCAATACAGCACATTTAGGCACAACCGCGACCATATCCACTATGTCCTGAGGCTCGGTTAATGTGAACGGCTCTAATATCATCGTCAATCGTTCCGGCAATGTTTTTGCATGTTGCTTTTCCCATGCAATTACCCGTAGCCTGAACCCTGATTCACCCTCTAGTGCCACGTAGACCACATCTTTGGGTTCGACACGACAACCAAACCACGGTTGACCGCCTGCAATGGCGGCGGCTAGATCAAGTGCAAGGAAACTCTTACCGCTACCGCTTGGACCATACAGCGCAGCAAGGCCAGTCTTAGGTAACACGCCACGGATACACCAACTTAGCGGCGGTAATGCGTTAATTTCAGCACTGCCTAGCCGATGGAATCGACCAGGGTTTGGGGCCACACTCTTTAACTGTGCATGCAGGTCAGACTTACGTCCAATTGCCGGATTGATCCAACCCATCGCAGACGCTTTGTTAAATATCCCCGTCACACCGGCCGCGGTAGCAGTCAGTGTGTTCCATTTTTGCATTGCAGACTCGTCGCTCTCGAATTTTTCACATAGACTTGAGTACTTGACCCATATTTCAGCTAAATCAGGTGCACGTCCAATATTAGATTCTGCTTTTAACGCCATGCCAGTGGATACCCAATCCTGATAGTCGTTACCGTGTCCCATGCTCGCTAGGTGCGTCACAGCAGATCGAATGTCATCCAATCTTAGGTCGCTTGCAGGAGGTAGAAACTCACGAGGTATAGCGTCGCACTCGTCTTTGGGCGCGGGGCTTTTGTTGCGTTTGTATATTGCCCCGCTATCGAGCTCTGTCAGTGTGTCGATTGACTGTCCGTCGGTAGTTAAAACCATGTAGTCCACACCCTGTACAGCTCCGTAGTGGTATGACTGACTAAGCGTAAATGATTCGTCCGCTATCACACCGCCCAATAGACCGTTTATCCGTGCTACAAGCATGTCACGGTGCGCGGGTGATACAGGCTCTGCAAGTGGTGCAAGTATTCGATATCGTGGCTCGTCGGTTGTATGGCTCGCAGTGGTTATAAGTACCGCTTGAACACCAAACATATCAAGGGTCTTTTGTGCTTCGTGAATAGCCAGCTTGCCAGCATCGTAATCAATCTCGATACCGTAGATCAGCTCAACGTTATCGTTAGTGCGCAGGCAGTTGTTAGCTGACCGCTTGTCACCAAACCGTGCAAGCTTTATGTACGGTGCATCTGCCTTGCTTGCATAGGGTCCGGCGCGCCTAAGTCGTTCAATCAATTGCGGCCATGTTGCAGTATGTTCGGTTTTGGTTTGTGCGCTTTTATCGGGGAACTCGGTGAAGGTGATTAGTTGATCAGTCATTAACAGGCCCATGCATGATTCGTTTGATAGTGCCTGGCGACAGGTTTAGTGCTCGCTCTAGGTGTGTGAGAGGTTGAGGGTCTTTGCGCGCTAAAAAAATTGCGTCTTCAAGTGAATAGATATTGATAAAAAGTGCGGACGCAAGCCGCTTCATTGCAGCATTGGTTAGCTTTTCGTTTGCGAAGTCATACATGCTTTGCTTGAAAGTAATATCTGATGTTGACCTACCCCAACAGGCATTACAAATGGCAGTTTGACCGACAATCAATCCGAAAAGTGAAGCTTGATATAGCCGTAATGGCAGGCAGGGTTTGCCACATGATGCGCACGGACAATCCTCTAAAATAACTACTTGTGGGGTATTCATAAAGCACCATCATTCGTCTTAAGCCACTCAAATACGCACTTGCGACCTATTGATGTAATCCGGCAGACAACTCGCCAGCGTAACCCGTCTAGGGGTACACGTTCGCAGAGCAAATGTGTTTTACCTTGGCCCAACCTATGACGAATATTTAAAATGACCCCAGGCTCATTGCTGGCACGCGCTATATAGTCAACTTGTTCCAGTGTGATGGGACTTTTGATCAGCGCACGCAGTTCGAGGACTTGTGTAGCTGAGAGGCTTGCAGTAGAAATTCGCTCGTCAGGAGCGCTCACTTTTACTTTGGCAGGGGTGGGCGTTTTCATTCATACACCCGCAACACTGCTTTTAAGTCTTTCACCGGCCACGATAACCTCCCATGAATCCGAATTGGCGTGACTGGTCCCTCTTGTTTACATGCCCAGTCACGCAGGGTTTGGGGTTTACGGTCTAAGTAGTAAGCAGCGGCGGCTGTGCCCACTGTTCGATTAGTTACCAGCTCCAACGGCTGAAACTGTATTGGTTTTCCCATTAAATAAACTCCAAAGTTGTGTGTACAAGTCTGGATTTTGTTCTTTAAGGGTGGTTGTTGACAAATGGTCAGATTTCGCTACCTAGGCAATCAACCGACGAGACGTAAGGTTTTTATTCCACAGAAGGAATGAACGTAACGCCAGCTTGCTCCAATATCCAAGCTTCTATTTTTTCATGGTGAACAGGCAGCAAGTCCAAAGGTCTGACGGTGTAATGCTTATCAGCCTTTACAAAGGGTTTGTAGCCCTTGAGTTGCACCACCACGTCAGCAGGCAACTCTAACCATTCAGTAAAGCTTGCGAAACAACGGTGCAAGCGGTAAATATGGCTCCAAGCTCGCCAGCGGATGCGTAAATACCACCAAGGACTCAGCTGGTACATATTCCAAGCCACTTTTCTGGAGGAGCTGCGCCAGCTTGCCCTGAGTCTTGTATAGGGGAGCAGGGCGAGAATGGATCTGATTGTTGGTTCGCTTGCACTGCAAATAACGGGAATCCTCAGCTTGAGACGACCATGCACCCTGCCAATTTTTGATTTCAATCACAAAGATAACAATTTCACTGACCAAAATCAGATCAATTTCTTTCGAATACACATCCTCCCCTTGGTGAAGCAGGATGGCATGGGGACAATGCAGCTTTAGGTTGGTCACCGCTTCATAAACAGCATCTTCGCCTTGCTGTCCTTTAACATCGTTCAGGATGCGGTGGTTGGCGGCTTTGAGACTATTTAAGGTGGCCGCGCGATGAACATTTTTGCGTTGACGGATAGCTTATCTACATGAGTTTGGTAAAAACCGATACACCAAGATACCGAGGCAAAGACAGGCAGCTATGATGAGACCGGCGTGTAAGTTGACATGTGAGAGGGAAGGAGAAAGTGAAATTGAAAATGAAGAAAAAAATGAATTCATGGAAGCCCTTTTGAAGTAGTGAAACTTTAAAATAGCAAACCAAAACGGTTATGCAACTCTGTGAATTGAGACGGCAAGTGAAGTTGGATTGGGTCCAATCTGAATACGATAATCCAAAAAAACTAGTCGCAAAAACCTAAAAACCTCCGTAAGGGAGGTTTTGATGTAACTGGGTCAAAGACTACAGCACAGGCTTAAGATGCTGGAACACTGAATAAATGTGGGAATTACCTTCCACCCAGATTAACAACAAAAACCGTCCCAAAATTACCCCCTTTGATTCAGCTCACGGCTACCTGATTGCACTCAAGTCGCATGATGTTCTAACAATGCCTTGGGCTGTGTATCCAGCCAAAGGAGGCATAGAGTGAATCTTGAGGACTGGTGTATCCCCATCCAATGTTTTCACTCAAAGCGATGAAGGCATAGTTAGCCGCCCTGACGCGATCAGCAGGCGTTCGACCATCGCTGGAGGTGTGGGGCGTTGCACTTGTCGAACCTGTTACACCCGTCTTCATCAAATCCAAAGCCATGATGGTTGCTGCATTGTTCAGGTTGATATTCCAAGCCATTCGCCCCAAGGGAGCCATTGTTTTGGAGCCACACACAGCACCCGCAGCACGGGTTGCATTGATGACTGCCAGAATATCTGCACGGAAGTAGGAAATTCCGCAGCTGCTGTCTACTAAAGCGGCTGCCGTTGATGCAGCATCACCACTGTTGGAGGGGTTAGATGAACCACCACCGCAACCGGTGATGATGAGAACAGCTATTGAGGTGGATAACGTTAATTTAGGACTGAAGCGCATGAAGATTCCGACTAGATGAGGGAAACTTCAGGCTACAGCGGGAAAGTGGTTATGCAACTTGTGAGAATTATGGAGTTGATAGTTGCTGCCCAAAGCATGCAGAACGCTTCTTGTCTGCGTTCGTGTACTATGTGAAAAAACCCTGTTTGTAACGTGTAATCTATTCCCTGTTTACTCGTACCTTCGCGTCACGTAACGCCAATGCCGACTACCGCAATCATAAAAATACTAATCCATGATTATTTGACTTAATGGAGACTCCCTGTAGCGAATCTTACCGACGAGCAAAACACTTAAATAGCCACCGCATAGGAACGTTGTTTCCTGAGCTTTTCACTAGCAGCTGCAACATGCCAAGAAACCGATTCAGTCAGTTCATACTGGGTTTGAATAGGTTGGCCAATGCTACGACAAGAAATGATTTGTTGTTTGTCTGGCAATACGTCTTCATGGGCTAGACAGGATGACACAGCGTCCCTGCCACCCCTTGTTTCGCCTTACATCAGCTCTCTAGTACTGCGCTGACCCCCGAGGCCATAAGTACCCGCGTATGTGCGCTGGCGAACAGACGGCAATGTCGGGTGTTCATAACATGAATTATGAGTGACGCACTTAGAGCCTTTTTCTTACTGAATTGCTCCATTGCAGTCGCGTAGTTCACGGCTTATATAATCCTGAAAAAATATGGAGTACTAGATGAACTCCCCACAGACATACCTTCACCTAACAAGCTTGAAACGAGTCAGCTCCGCGCACATTCAAACACTTGTAAATTCTGCTAAATACTAAGGAGATTCACATGACATCTGAAGGTGGTTACATGATGAGTGGCATGCACTGGCTGTGGTGGTTATTTTGGTTGGTGCTGCTCTGGTTGATTGTGTTCGGAGGCTGGGGACGTTCGGGTGATCGGGGAAATCGCTAGCGCGATACGCAGCATGAGTTCTTGCACAGCCGCTTGGCCAACGGCAACATCACTCCCTCTGAGTATGAAGAACGCAAGTCGCTACTGGACCGGGATGCGGGAACCAAACATGGTAAAGATTAGTCCAATCGATCTCGAGCTTTGCTTTTGGTTTGCTACAACTACCGCAAGTAGCGGTATGGAAGGTGCGCCTTACAAAAATTATGCATGGGTGGCTTCTAGTCAGAGCATAGCGGCCGTCCCATCCCTTAACTATCAGACGTATAAACCCATTGTTTGAGGATTAAAAATGAAAACTAGCTCTATTGAAGTGCACGACATGCTGAGCGTATTTAGCGTGGACGAAGTAGAAAAACGAATTGGAGAGGTACCGGGCGTTCAAAGCGTCACCGTGAACTTTGCAGCTGGTAACGCAACGGTACGCTATGACGAGACACAGCTGGAAGCGAGCGACATCAAGTCGGCCGTGCGCCAACGCGGCTACGACGCAGCTAAGCCCGCTGGCACCGCACCCGACGAAGGACATGCTGGACATGCTCCACTCACTGCACCGCCCGAACCTACCAAGTCGACGGCACCTCCGACAGCACCGGATGTTCCTGTGGCTAAGGGCTCCGGGAATACGCCATCTCCAGACAAAACCGCAGCATCGACCACGCCGGATGCACCACCAGTCACGCCACCAGCCGAGCCTGGGGGCGACGCCCAGCTGGACAAAGCCGAAGCCGAGAAAAGCTAGAGCCCTTTCGATTCCGTGAATCAAAAAATGTGGCATTTGACCCAGCCACTTAAATGGGCCAGCAACTGATCGGCAGGAGATAAGAATGACGACAGCATTCGCTACACAACGCAACACAATGGGTTTACCACCCGCGTTGAGAACTGCCCAGGCAGCCATGCAATCAGCCGAAGTACAGGACATGCTGCGCAGACTGTCCACCCACGGACTGGGCATCTGCATGCCGCACATGCACGACGAGATAACGAGTGAATTCCAAGTGCTTGCCGATGAGCTCGTCAAAGTGGAGGCTGGCCTTGGGGTGAGCTTCCAAGCTACCGCAGAAGTTTCCACGCAGGCAGGTCGTTTTCTGCCAGTAGCCTGGGTTTGGCGTGATGGCATGTCGATGCCGTCGGCCGTTTGCGAGATGGTGCAGGACGAGGATGCATCGGACGATGACCAGCGCACCGCAAAACACAAGATGCCTCCGCCGAACTGATTCACTTCAAACGCTCGGCCGGCTTCACACGCACCGGCAAATGCTCCTGGGCATGACGCCAACGAAAGAAATACCATGAAAACCAGCGTTATTGAAGTTCACGCCATGCTGTCACTGCTCAGCGTGGACGAAGTGGAGAGGAGGATCGGGGAGGTGCCGGGCGTCGAAAGCGTGACGGTGAACTTCGCTGCGGAGAATGCAACGGTGCGCTACGACGAGACCCGCCTAGATGTCGCGGATATCAAGTCAGCACTGCGCTTACGTGCGCACGCTGCCACGCCCGTTGTACGTGTTGCAGAAACCCAGTCGCCGGACAATGTTGTTGAGGCTGTACCACCGGCGGCCCTGGCAGCCGCTCCAGCTGCGGAGTCGAAACCCGGTGCAGATGCAATGCCTGCTGGCATGAAGATGCCTGGCATGGCAGCCCCAGCCGCCGATACAGCCAACGCATCCAAGCCGGCGACGTCTCCCGACCCAGTCGCGCCAAAAGAGCCGGCGGAGGCCCCATCCTTGTTTGAGAAACTCAAGTCGTGGTTTTCGTCGGCGAGTGCTGAAAACAAATCTGCCTCTCCAACACCTGCTGCGTCTGACCACAAGGGACACGACGCCCACGGCGCAACATCGTCGCCGATGTCTTCAGACATGGCGCACGAGATGGGTCATGGCGGCAACATGGACCTACCAGCCATGGTGCACGACATGCGCAACCGCTTTTGGATTTGTCTGATGTTTGCCGTGCCCATTTTCATCTACTCGCCAATGGGCGACATGTTCCCGGCGCCTTCACCGCCCTTCGGCCTGCCGCTCAATCAATGGTTGTTCGGTCTGGCCAGCGCTGCCATCTTGTACCCAAGCTGGCCGTTCTTCGTTTCCGCTTGGCGCGGGCTTAGAAAGGGCACGCTTGGCATGGCCGCTCTAATTGTTTTAAGCGTCGGCACTGGCTACCTGTTTAGCTTAGGCGCTACCTTCTTTTTCGAGAGCGACCAATTCTTCGAAGCGGTGTCCGTTCTGCTTGTGTTCATCCTGCTCGGCCACTGGCTAGAAATGCGTGCCCGTGCCGGTGCCTCGTCGGCCATCAAGGCGTTGATGAACCTCACGCCAGCCAAGGCCTTCGTGTTCCGCAAGGGTGCCGAGGTAGAAGTAGCTACGACCGACGTGGTGCTGGGTGACATCGTCGTGATCCGTCCAGGCAACAAACTGCCGGTGGATGGTGTGGTTGAGTCAGGTGATTCACTGGTTGATGAATCGATGCTCACAGGCGAGTCGATGCCGGTTCAAAAAGGTCCTGGAGCAAAGGTGGCTGGTGCGACCATAAACACCAGCGGCACCTTCCGATATAAGGCCACCAAAGTCGGCTCGGACACTGCGCTGGCACAGATCGTCAAGCTGGTGCAGGAGGCGCAAAACTCCAAAGCGCCCGCGCAACTGCTGGCCGACCAAGCGGCGCAATGGCTTGTGGTCGCTGCCATCGGTGTCGGGCTGCTGACTTTCGCCGTATGGTTTTGGTGGGTCGGCCAGCCGCTGCTGTTTGCCGTCACACTGACCATCACGGTCTTTGTCATTGCCTGCCCCGATGCGCTGGGCCTCGCAACGCCGATGGCGGTGATGGTGGGTACCGGTCTGGGTGCCGCCAATGGCATCCTGTTCAAGAACGCGTCGGCGTTGGAGGACGCAACCAAGCTCAATGTCATCGTTTTCGACAAGACCGGCACACTCACCGTGGGCAAACCGGAGGTGGTGGACATGGTGATGGCTGAAGGCATCACAGAAGACGTGCTGTTGCTTGCAGCTGCGGCTGTCGAGCAAGGGTCCGCCCACCCGTTGGCGCAAGCTGTATTGCGGCGCGCATCCAAGCTGAAAGTCGTCGCTCCGACGGGCTTCAAGAGCATCGACGGGCAGGGTGCACAGGCGCAAACCGCGGCAGGTACGGTTTTTCTCGGCAACCGATTGCTGATGGACACCCAAAAGCTCGCGCTTGGGGCCTTGGAAGCAGATGCCGCCCGGCTGCAGGGCGAGGGCCGGACTGTGGTACACGTGGCACAGAACGGCAAGGTGATTGGACTGATCGCGATTGCCGACGCCATTCGCCCCACAGCCAAAGCCGCAATCGCCAAGTTGCGCGAGCGAGGTATTGAGGTGGTGATGCTAACGGGCGACAACGCCGGCACTGCCAAGCGCATCGCTGCAGACCTAGGCATCACCAGCGTACTATCCGATGTTCTGCCCGGCCAGAAAGCCGCCAAGATTAAGGAGCTTCAAGCAGGGGGCAAGCTGGTTGGCATGGTGGGTGACGGAGTCAATGACGCGCCTGCGCTGACCCAGGCCAATGTGGGCTTTGCCATCGGCGCCGGTACCGACGTAGCGATGGACAGTGCCGACGTCGTGTTGATGAAGAGCGACCCCTACGACATCGTAGGCGCGATTGAGCTGTCACGTGCCACTTTGCGCAAGATGCACCAGAACCTGGCGTGGGCGGTAGGCTATAACGTGATTGCCTTCCCGCTGGCTGCCGGCGTACTGTATCCCTTCACGCTGTCGCCCGAGATCGCGGCGCTCTCGATGTCAGGCAGTTCGGCAGTGGTAGCCATCAACGCGCTGCTACTCAAACGCACCAAGCTGGCGGGCATCAAGAGTGCTAAACCCAAAGCAACGGAAGCTGTGGCGCCGGTTGCCGCTGAGGCGACCGCATGAGCACGCCAGTCCGTCCTAAACGCCCTACCTTTGAGCGTGGGGTCCATGGTGGCCATGGTGCGCATCGCAGCGGTCGCGACGACGCGGGCGAGGCAAATCCGACTAGCACCGGGTACGCGCGGTCCGCTGCCCCTCCGGCCGCTAGCGGCTCACATCATCATTTGGATTAAATCATGCTGAACATAAAAGTAGTTTCATGGGCACTCGCTACCACCACTGCGATCTCGTTTGTTGTGTGCGTGGCTTACGGGCTGGTGATGCCGGAGACCTTGCACATGCACGTCTTCCTTGAACAAGTGCTACCGGGTTTTAAGTGGCTTTCGCTGCCGAGTTTCCTGATCGGGTTAGTTGAAAGCTTTCTATTCGGTGCTTACGCCGGGCTGGTTTATGTGCCGGTCTACAACTTTTTCGCGCGTCGCTTTCAGCGCGGCACGACATCCTGAGAAACTCATCATGAAAACATTACCCCTGAATCGCATGCGTTTTTGCATTCTCGCCACCACGTTGGCATCGTCGCTGATGCTCGCGCTCGGCGGCTGCATGAGCGCACCTTCATCCTCCGAGCCGAAAGGCGCAGCGCCGCCGTCGGCAGGTGGCTCTGGATTTGTTTACAGCGCCAACGAAGGCGAAGACTCAATCAGCCGGATCGACATGGCAACAGGGCGGGTGGTGACCCTGCCATTGCCAGTGACGCCCCACAACGTGCAGATTTCGCGCGATGGGCTCCAGTTGTTCGCTGTGGGCTCCATGGCGGGGCAGATGAAGATGGCCGCATCGCCCGCCGCGCCGGGTGGCCACGCGCACGCCGAAGCGAAGAAGCCCGGCGGGCTGCTGATCTTCGATGCCACCGCCGACAATGTCGCATCCGCCACGCTCGTGGCGGTCGGCCGTGCGCCGGCGCATGTGATCGTCGATGCGCGTGGCGAGCGAGCGTACGTTAGCAATTCAGAAGACGACACTGTGTCTGTGGTGGATGCGGCACGCGGTTCAGTCGTCGGCAGCATTCCCACCGCCGCATCACCACATGGCTTGCGCATGGGCCCGGACGGCAGGGAGATCTACGTAGCAGCGACCAAGGGGAACGCGGTATCCGTCATCGATGTGGCCACATCCAAGGTCATTGCGAACATCCCGGTTGGCAAGGCGCCGGTGCAAGTAGGTTTTACCCCTGACGGCACACGCGTCTACGTTTCGCTGCGCGACGACAACGCGGTCGCTGTGGTCGACACGAAGACGCGACGCCTGATCACATCGATCCCCGTCGGCCGGGGCCCGATCCAGGTGTTTGCCACGCCCGACGGCAATTTCATGTACGTCGCCAATCAGGGCAGCGGGCAGGACCCCGACAACACTGTATCGGTGATCGACACGCGCCGCAATGTGGTCGTGAAGACACTCACAACCGACCGCGGCGCGCACGGCGTAGTGGTCAGTGACGACGGTAGCCGGGTCTTCGTTACGAACACGTTCGCCGGCACGGTTTCGACCATCGACGCTACAACGCAACGGGTGATGGGATCGATGCGCGTCGGCAGTGATCCCGGTGGTATCACCTACCGGCCAGAATCTCGCTGAGCGTAAGAGACATGAATATGTTTGCCCATATAAAGCTGGCCACTCCTGAGGCCTCACTGTCGAGATGGGAAAGCGAGTCCCACTCATGACCACCGACAAGTCGCCTGTCCCTACTTCGATGGAATTGCTAAACAGCGAATGCTTCTGCATCAGCCTGGATGCTTCGGCACTGCGCCAGGCGCTGGAGTCAGAAGTTGGCGAGCCAGGCTTGTTCGATTTAATCCAACAGCGTTGCCCCCATCTGTTTGCAACCCGCCCCGTTTTTCTGTCGAACGACCATATGCACCGCATGGCCCAAGTGGTGCAGGCCATCGAGTCCGTGGTCGCATTGCCGGCCTACCGCGACGCGGTACTAGCCGCAGCTCCCGCCATCGCTCATCACGATCCGGGCGGGGCCAAGGGAGTTTTCTTCGGCTACGACTTCCATGTCACAGAAGGCAACTTCGGGCTTATCGAGATCAACACCAATGCGGGTGGTGCAATGCTCAATGCAGTGCTGGCACGGGCACAACGCGCTTGTTGCGCGGCCGTCGATGGCCTCTTGCCGCCATTGGACGTAGCAGATTCGTTCGAGGAAGATATAGTGGCGATGTTTCGCAACGAGTGGTCGCTCTGCGGTCACGACAGGCCACTGCGCAGCATCGCCATCGTCGACGAGAACCCCGAGCAACAATTTCTGTACCCAGAGTTCCTGCTTTTTCAGCGCTTGTTCCAGCGGCACGCCCTGCAGGCCGTGATCGCCGGACCGAGCGACTTCAGTTTGCGGGGTGGCTTGCTCTGGCATGGCGATGTGGCCATCGACCTGGTCTATAACCGCCTGACCGATTTTTCGCTGGCCGAGCCTGCCAGCGCGACTCTGCGCGAGGCGTACCTGGCTAATGCGATGGTGCTCACGCCGCACCCCCAGGCGCACGCGCTGTACGCGGACAAGCGCAACCTGGCATTGCTCAGCGATGCAACGCGACTGCAAGCGTTGGGCGTACCACAAGCCACTCAAGACCTGCTGCTGGCTGGCATTCCGCATACCGAGATCGTGAACCCGGAACACGCCGAACGCCTCTGGCGCGAGCGCCGTCGTCTGTTCTTCAAGCCCTTTGCTGGTTTCGGCGGACGCGCGGCCTACCGTGGCGACAAGCTCACACAGCGAGTTTGGCAGGAAATCCTCTCCGGTGGCTATGTGGCACAGGCGCTGGTGGCGCCCGGCGGACGGGTCATTTCGAACGAGGAACCGGTGCAGGTTCTCAAGTTCGATCTGCGCGACTACACCTACGACGGCCACGTGCAATGGGTGGCAGCGCGTTTGTACCAAGGTCAGACGACGAACTTCCGCACACCCGGTGGAGGTTTTGCGCCGGTGTACGAAGGACCGGCTGATGGGCATGCCGGATGGCCAGAAAAAATCTGCACACATGCTCAGCATGAAAGCCGCTTGTTCCTACTAGATCAATACAAAGTGCAGTCGCTGGCGCACGATCGCTACGTCATCTTAGTCCGAGGCGAAGCGACTGCGACCGAGTTCGCTGGTCATCGTTTCATCCTCGTCGACTGGTACCTGCGTATGGCCTGTGGCCAGCCCGAGGCTGTTGTCAACGAAACTTGCAGCTGGCTGGTTTTCGACGAGCACGGCGCCATTGATCCACAGGCTGCGCATGACATCGATGTGGTGGCGCTGCCGACAGAAACCCAGTGGACAGAGATACGCGAACTGGCATTCGGCAATGTTCATGCAAACACCAGTACAGAGATCACACCATGAGAAAAGCTCAGAACCCAAATTCGATTGATCCTGCCACCGAAAAAAATGATCGGTCAAAGAGCGATCAGTTGGTGGTTCTGCTTGAAGGGATTCACCCGTCGGCCGTCGAGGCTTGGCGCCGCAGCGGCTATACGCACATCGTCACCCATGCCAAGGCACTGGCCGACGCCGAGCTAGACGTGGCGCTGGCCGAAGCGAGTTTTCTTGGCATTCGTTCCCGTACGCAACTCACCGAAGGTGTTTTGCAGCGCGCGCACCGACTGGCAGCCATCGGATGTTTCTGTATCGGTACCAACCAAGTCGATCTTGGAGCCGCCATGCGCCTGGGTATTCCGGTATTCAATGCACCGTTCTCAAACACGCGTAGCGTAGCCGAGCTGGTACTGGCGCAGATCATCATGTTGATGCGTGGTATTCCAGAGAAGAACGCCGTTCTACACCGTGGCGGTTGGCTAAAGAGCGCCGCGCACTCATACGAAGTACGCGGTAAGACGGTGGGTATCGTAGGCTACGGCCACATCGGCACTCAGATCGGCGTACTCGCGGAACAACTCGGCATGCGCGTGGTGTTCCACGACATTGAAGCGAAGCTGCCGCTTGGCAATGCGCGCGAAATGGTCGGACTTGAGGAGCTCCTGAAAGTTTCCGACGTGGTCAGCCTGCATGTCCCTGAAACTGCTGAAACAGCCAACATGATAGGTCCGATGCAACTGGCTGCGATGAAGATGGGAAGCCACCTGATCAATGCATCGCGCGGCACCGTGGTCGATATCGATGCTCTGGTTGCGGCTCTAGAGAGCCGTCACCTGCACGGCGCTGCGATCGATGTCTTCCCTCTCGAACCCCAAGGTAACGATTCGGTTTTTACCTCGCCACTGATGCGTTTCGACAACGTGATCCTGACGCCGCACATCGGTGGCTCGACCTCAGAAGCGCAGGTGAACATCGGCAGGGAAGTTGCAGCCAAGCTGATTCGATATGGTAATAACGGCTCGACCACGTCGGCGGTGAACTTCCCCGAAGTCGCGTTGCCCGAGCACCCCGGTCGCAGCCGACTGTTGCATATCCACAAGAACGTGCCCGGTGTGTTGGCTCACATTAACGAAAAGCTGTCGGCGGCAGGCATCAACATCGCCGCGCAATACCTGAGCACCAACGAGGATGTCGGCTATGTGGTGATTGATGTTGACCACTCAGCGAAGCAGCCTACACTAACCGAGTTGTGCACAGTACCAGATACGATCCGCTGTCGAATCCTATATTGACGTGACAGATGCCCCCCATAACGTTCTCAACCCCTTCTGAAGAATCGAGACTCTCATGTGCGGTATTTGTGGTGAATTGCGATTCGATGGCTCGACAGCTGACATGTCGGCGATCGAACGCATGTCTGATAAGCTCGCTCGAAGGGTCCCGAACCATGCAGGCGTTTTCAGCGATGGACCGCTGGCCTTTGGCCATCGCCGTCTGGCGATCATTGACCTGACCGCCGACGGCGACCAGCCCATGGTGGACGAGGAATTGAAGCTGATGTTGGTCTTCAACGGCACCATCTACAACTACAAGGAACTGCGCACCGAGCTCATCGCGATGGGTTACCGGTTCTTCTCCGAGAGCGACAGCGAAGTCATCCTGAAGGCCTATCACGCTTGGGGCGCGGATTGTGTGCAGCGCTTCTTCGGCATGTTTGCCTTTGCAGTATGGGATCAACGCGATGCGAGCCTGTTCATAGCGCGCGACCGCTTTGGCATCAAGCCCCTTTACTATTCGCTTAACGCGTCAAGGCTTCGCTTCGCCTCCAGCTTGCAAGCCTTGCTGGCAGCGGGCGGGGTGGACACCAGCATCGACCCGGTGGCGCTCCATCACCACTTCACCCTGCATGCCGTTGTGCCCGCACCGCGCACCATCCTAAAGGGTGTTAAGAAGCTTGCTCCAGCTACAACAATGATGATCAATGGCTCTGGTCAAATTAAAGAGACCATCTACTGGAAGCTCGATGCCACGCGCCCGGCACAACCCTTGTCCGAGTCAGAGTGGCTCGCCGCCACTCGGGACGTCCTGTCGCGGGCGGTGGAACGCCATCGCCTCGCTGCCGACGTGCCCGTTGGTGTGCTCCTCTCAGGCGGCCTAGACTCCAGCCTACTCGTTGGCCTGCTGGCCGACCACGTGGACGATCTGCAGACCTTTTCGATGGGCTTCGAGACCCTGGGGAGCGAGAAGGCCGACGAGTTCGAGTTCTCCGACCAGGTGGCAGCGCAATTCAAGACGCGGCACCACAAATACCTCATTCCTTACGACGAAGTGCTGCGCCGGCTACCCGAAGCGGTATTGCAAATGGCCGAACCGATGGTAAGCCAGGACGTGATCGCCTTTTACCTGCTGGGCGAACGGGTTTCGAAGCAGGTAAAGGTAGTAATTTCAGGCCAAGGTGCTGATGAAGTGTTC
>CBDUEA010000003.1:0-18175 GCA_965365965.1 uncultured Polaromonas sp.
GGAATCGAACCACCGACACAAGGATTTTCAATCCTCTGCTCTACCGACTGAGCTATCAGGCCTAAGCTTTAAATTATAGCAGTCTTCTGGCTCAGTTTTGAGACACGGGCTGATTAATTGCCGCCGCGCTTGTTGCGAGAAAGGTCAACGCCGAGTTGCTTGAGCTTGCGGTAGAGATGCGTGCGCTCTAAACCGGTTTTTTCAGCGATACGGGTCATGGAGCCGCCTTCTTTGGAAAGATGGAACTCAAAGTAAGCTTTTTCAAACTCGTCGCGGGCATCTCGCAAAGGCTTGTCTAAATTGAAGTTCTGGCTGGCAATCGGACCCATGTCCATCACGCGTGGCAAGGTTTGACCGCCGGTCATGGTGGACTCTAAGGTTATCTCTGCCATGGAGACGCGGATACCCGACTCTTGCGGCTTGCGGCCATCACGGGCGAGACCTTGCTCAACAGCTTTGAGCAGTTTTTGAAGGGTAATGGGTTTTTCTAGAAAAGCTTGTGCGCCAATTTTGGTAGCTTCAACAGCAGTGTCGACGGTGGCGTGGCCACTCATCATGATGACAGGCATGGTCAACTGGCCTGTGCCTACCCATTCTTTGAGCAGGGTGACACCATCGGTATCAGGCATCCAAATGTCTAGCAGCACGAGGTCTGGCCGGCTTCGGTTGCGAGCGAGTCGCGCTTGGCTCGCATTTTCAGCGAGCTCGACAGTATGACCTTCGTCATTCAGGATTTCCCAAAGCAAATCGCGAATGCCGAGTTCATCGTCGACTACCAATATATTTGCCATTGTGCGTGTGCTTTTTCTAAAGTACTTTTTAAAATTTGAAAGTCATCAATGTCCGCAAAAAATCAAACCACAGACTGTGAGTTTACCGCGAATGATAACGACACTTGCGCCCCATGCGTCACGCCATCTGTAACACGATTTGAAATATCTATACGGGCACCATGCTCTTCGGCAATTTTCTTAACCACTGCCAAACCCAAGCCGGTGCCATGGTTTTTGGTGGTGACATAGGGTTCAAAGGCGCGCTTCAAGATGTGTTCAGGAAAACCAGCACCGCTGTCAGTCACCACCAAACGGACGCGTTGTGTGTCCGCGTTCCACTGCGTGGAAAGGGTCACTTTTTTTATTTCCCTGGTATCCACCGCATCCACCGCATTTTGAAGCAAATTATGAATAACTTGGCGCAACTGCTGTGCATCACCCATGATGAGTGGGCATTGTGCGTCAAGTTCCGCCAACATCGTGACGTGTCCATGCTGGGTTTGACGGGAATTCGCATCATCTGCACCGTACAGTTGCAAAATATCCAAAGCCAATGTGTTGAGGTCAATGGGTTTAAGCTCCGCTGCGGGTAATCGCGCGTAATCTCGGAACTCATTAACCAAGCGCTTCATAGCCTCAACCTGATCGACAATTGTCTTAACCGATTTGGTGACAACGAGTTGATCAGCTGCGTCCACCTTGCCGGTCAACTTTTTCTCCAACCGTTGTGCAGAGAGTTGAATCGGCGTCAGCGGATTTTTGATTTCGTGCGTCAATCGCCGTGCCACTTCACCCCAATCTTGAGCTCGCTGGGAGTAAACGACTTCAGAAATGTCGTCAAACACCAACAATCGTAATGATTGTTTGCTGTCACTAGGTAATTCAGCACCACGCGCAATCAGATTAATGGTTTCATGAGTTGCAAAAGGAGACGCATGCGAGGCACTACCTTGATCCGTGTGCGCAAGTGAGTTCAACACAAATGAATGCTGCCAATGATCGAGCCCATGCAGACTGCGCTCACTCAAATAAGCATCAAACTGCGACTGTATACCTTGCCCGAACTGTTCTAACCCAGGAATACTGGCCAAGACATGGCCTTCAAATTGTGTCAAAGGGGTGTTTAGGATGCGTGTCGCACCTGGATTGGAAGACTGAATCGTACCTTGTGCGTCCAGCACGATGACGCCAGAGGTCAAGTTATCTAAAATGATTTGTAAATTTTCACGCGCAGCATTTACTTGACCCATACTCACATCGACCGCTGTGCGGGCGTCCGCAAGCTGCTGCGTCATATCTGCAAACGAACGGGTCAGTCCACCCAATTCGTCTTTGCTCTGCAAAACCGCTTTTGGCGTCAAATCTCCAGCAGCTACTTGCCGCACGCCATCCGCCAAAAGTAACAGAGGAGCTGCCAATTGCGCACCTAAAAAAACTGCAAGTAGTACGGCACTGAAAACAGCTAAAAACAAACTCAGCGTCAGCGTACCAATATACATGCGCCGTAAACCTTCTCGGGCCAAGGCTCTGTTTTGATATTCTCGATTGGCTTCAGTCACAGCCAATGCATTCGCAACCAGCGAAGCGGGTAGTGATTGAGTGACCTGCAAAAATCGGGGTTCTGCCAACATCCCAATACCGCTGGCTTGAACGAGTGCCAGCACTTTGATTTTGGCAGAGACAGGCGTTGCAACAGCCTCACCTGGTGCGCCAGCAGTCGCTTCGTCTAAACCTTCAATACTGGCAATTTGGCGCTGTGCTTTGACAGTACGTAATTGTGCTACGGTGGGTCGGTCTGGGTTAATTTGGTAACGTGATGTGCCCGCGCTACCAATCAACTGTCCCGTAGCGCTCCAAAGTAAGGCATCTTGAGCAGACAGTTGCTCACGTATACGCTCCAACTCAATGCTAGCCGCGCCGTCTGGCATGTCAGACAAGCGGCCAGCCGCGACGCGCGCATTATTGCCAAGCTCTGTAGACAAAACATCCAATGTGACGCGTCCCAAATTTAAACCCGCATCTAGCGCAGACTCGACTTTGACGTCAAACCAGCTCTCAATAGAACGCGATACAAACTGATAGGACACCACATAAATCAGCAGCCCTGGTGCAAAGCCAACAAGAGCGAAAATCATCGCTAACTTGACCAATAACTGACTACCAAATTTCCCTTGTTTTAAACGAACAAACAACCTTATTGCTATCCAAATGATGAGCAGCAGCAGCAGTCCGGCCACCACCACGTTGAGAATCAAGAGACGACCGTAGGTTTCTTCATATTGGGCACGGTTGTTTGTGGATACCGTGAGCAAAAATAACAAGGTGATCCCAATCAACACCATACCAACTGCACCAAAGCCAAGAATCCAACGGATAGTGCGCGATTTAGGGATGCTTGGTCGCAAATTGGCTAGGTTCACAAATTTATTCACTTGGCACTTTCACTTGCCAAGCGCATGGTTTTTGCCGCAGCGATGTTCCAATCGCTGTGTCCAATCAGCCCTATTTGGAAAGGACGGGGAAGTTGCGAGACGTCGAGTTTAAATCGCAATCCCACGGTGTAAGGAATATCGGCTTCCACTTCCGTTGAATCTGCGATTTTCCAGTGGCTGATGCGTTGAATGCTGGCCAATACATCGGGCAAAGAATCAAAATATTGGGGCAAGCTGATGCCCAAACCTGTGTTACCAATGACACCATTGGTAACATTTAATCTCCATCGGCGCGTGAGTGGCTGAAAACTAAGACGCATTTGCCGAATCTCGCTAGCCACTTTTTTGTCTGTCCAATACCATCGGTCGCGTGTTACATCAGCCTCGGCTACAAAATACAGTGGAATACCCTTGATGAGTGCATCCTCAACAATCATGGGCAAATCAAACTTAACCTGCGCGCTCAGCTGAAGACCATCGTCTGTGCGTATCAACTGCATAGAGCTGATGGTTGTAGTGACATCATCAGCCCGAGCGACAACCACAGTAAGCATCATGGCAAATGCAAAGCACCCTGCTACGAAAGTAAAAAGAAAACTATTACGTTTGTTTTTCAAGAAGCGCATAGAAAAATCCATCATGATTGCACGGTGCATTGTCAGTGACGACAGTCTTATCTGTCGATTTTTTTGAAATTAAATGCCCTGGTGATGGTAATAGAACCACATCTCTATGGCTCGCCATAAACCGATCAATTTGTTCTTGCCCCTCTTCTTTGAAAACGGAACAAGTGCAATACAGCAAGCGTCCGCCAGGCTTGAGTCGCCTCCACAGTACCTGCAAGAGATTGCGTTGGATAGCGGCCAATTTTTCAACATCGCTTTCTCGCCTTAACCACCTGATGTCAGGATGACGTCGAACAATACCAGAAGCTGTACAGGGTGCATCCAACAAAATCGCATCAAACATTTTGTCATGGGCATCGCCTACCCAAGATTCTGGCTGGGCAGCATCAGCGACTAAGATTTGCGCTTTCAAACCCAAGCGATTCAAGGTTTCGTTGATCTTCTCGCATCTTGCGGGGTCAATATCTAACGCCGTTACTTCGCCATCCATCAACTCTAATAAATGTGCAGTTTTGCCACCAGGCGCAGCGCAAGCATCCAACACTTGCAGATTTTCATGGACTTTTAGCCCCCTTAGCAACAAAGGCGCCGCCAATTGCGCTGCGGCATCTTGTACAGAGACCATGCCTTCCGCAAACCCCAACATGTCCGCAACTGGCGTAGGTTTGCTCAAAATAACGCCATATTCACCGACTTGGTTTGCTTCTATTTCAATAGCATTCAAAGCTTTTAAGTAGACGGCTACCGTCGATTTTCTTGCGTTGACGCGTAGCGTTAACGGAGCACGGGCGTTGTTAGACGCCAGAATACTTTGCCAATCTATTGGGTGATCCGCTTTGACACGCTTGATCCACCATTCGGGATGATTCCAACGGCCCACGAGGTGCGTAGCGGCAGCCATTGTCATTGCTGATTTTTCGCGTAAAAATCCTCTTAAGCAGGCATTGATAAAACTGCTACTGGCACGTGTGTCGGCATACCGCTTAGCGGCCTCAACGGTCTGATCAACCACTGTAAAGGCATCGTAAAGCTGTCTGGTATTTTCACCAATCACGCCTTCATCCTGTTCAGCAAATATCGGCGCATCGTAACAAAGCAACGTCAGGGCAACGCACAATAAGGCATCCACTTGCGGTGGCGGAGCGCGTTTAGCCAGCATGGCTTTGAGGATTTGCGCCGTACCCAACCAACGCCAAACATGAAAGCTCAAAGACTGGACACCCGGTCGCAGATAAGGCGCTACCGCTTTCAAGGCAGTCGTTCCTGACTCACCGGCACGTACAGCCATCAAGACTGCAGACGTACTTTGTAGCTGCTGCCACAAAGGAATGGACTCCCGACCCAGCTTGGTTTTGATGTTATTTTGAGCTTGTGTTTGTATATTCAATGCGTACCTTCATCGCACTTGACAGGCTTAAAACAAAACAGTGCAGCTAACCATGCAGCAGGAACTTGCGTCATTGCATCGTTGTACTGCTGCACAGCGACTGCATAGACATCTTTACACAGCATGAGTTCCACTTGATTGTTTTGTAATTGATCGGCCAGTTCATCATCAACTAAAGACTCAAAGTTCTCAGACTGACGCTTTAATGTTAATTGCAGAGCGGCGAATGCTTGGCTAGTCGCTGCACGTAGTCTAACTAGACGGTTATATGCACCCATTGCCCAACTTATGACAGCAACAGCAAATATACCTATCAAAATTGATTTAAGCATGTTTTGTCAGATCACTTGTTTAATGAGAGCATAAAAGAAAACGCCCCACTACCGCAACTCGGAAGTGGGGCGTTTGCAGGAACACCACAATCAGGCCGTCTGCGAACGACTATTATTCGATCGCAGCATCCTCGCCACTACTAACCACATCGCTGTTTGGCTCTGCAGTTTCAGCCATCTCCAAGGCTTCTGCCTCTGCAATAGCTTGACGCTCAATATCGTCCATCTGCTCTTTTGCTTTACGTGCTTGGTGGTAAGCTAAACCCGTTCCAGCAGGTATCAAACGACCAACAATCACGTTTTCCTTCAAACCACGCAATGGATCACGTTTGCCCATGATGGCAGCTTCAGTCAAGACACGGGTTGTCTCTTGGAAGGATGCCGCACTGATGAAGCTGTCCGTAGACAACGATGCCTTGGTAATACCCAACAACAAGTTTGAGAAGGTTGCAGGGATTTTTCCGTCAGCACGTAAGGCATCGTTGGTATCAAGCATCGCTGCGCGTTCGACTTGCTCACCATTGATGTAGCTAGATTCGCCAGCATTCTCAACCACCACGCGACGCAACATCTGACGAACAATCACTTCAATGTGCTTGTCGTTGATCTTCACACCTTGCAAGCGGTATACGTCCTGCACTTCATCAACAATGTAACGTGCCAACTCTTCAATACCCAGCAAACGCAAAATGTCTTGTGGATCAGCTGGGCCGTCTACAACGCTCTCACCCTTATTAACCACTTGGCCTTCGTGCACCAAGATGTTTTTCTCTTTAGGCACGAGGTCTTCCCACACTTTACCTTCAGGGTCAGTGATTTGCAGACGAATTTTGCCTTTGGTTTCCTTACCAAATGACACGGTACCTGTCATTTCTGCCAAAGTACCTTTGTCTTTTGGTGTACGTGCTTCGAACAACTCTGCAACACGTGGCAAACCACCGGTGATGTCTCGGGTTTTCTGACCTTCAATCGGGATACGCGCCAGCACTTCACCTGGACCCACATCTTGACCGTCACGCACTTGAATCAATGCGCCCACTGGGAAGCCAATCGTCACAGAATGGTCTGTGCCAGGAATCTTCACCTCATTACCGCTTGCATCGATCAATTTGACCTGAGGACGAACAACCTTCGCAGCGCCACGGCGTTTTGGATCAATAACCACCATGGTGGACAAACCCGTTACCTCGTCAAGCTGCTTCGCAACTGTCAAGCCTTCTTCGACATTCTCGAACTTAGATTGACCGGCAAACTCGGTAATGATCGGACGTGTCAATGGATCCCAGTTGGCCAAAATAGTGCCCGCTTTGATTTTGTCATCAGCCTTGACCGTCAATGTCGCACCGTACGGTACTTTATGACGCTCGCGCTCACGACCATGCTCGTCATGAATGACGATTTCGCCAGAGCGTGAAATCACAACCAGGTCTTTTTTGCTATTGGTCACATAACGCATGGTGGCATTGAAACCAATGGCGCCATTTGATTTTGCTTCAACACTTGATGCAATGGCAGCCCGTGATGCAGCACCACCGATGTGGAAGGTACGCATCGTCAACTGCGTGCCCGGCTCGCCAATGGACTGCGCGGCAATCACACCAACTGCCTCACCACCATTGATCAATCCACCACGACCTAAGTCACGACCGTAACACTTCGCACAAATACCAAAACGTGTTTCGCAGGTCAATGCCGTACGTACTTTCACCTCGTCAACGCCAGCGACTTCTAGCTCGTCGATCAAGTCTTCGTCGAGCATATCGCCCGCTTGTGCCAAAACTGCACGATTTTCTGGGTGCAAGACATCTTCTGCCGCTGTACGACCCAGGATACGATCACGCAAAGACTCAATGACTTCACCGCCCTCAACAATGGCGCGCATCAATGAACCATCGTGTGTGCCGCAATCCTGCTCGGTCACAACCAAATCTTGCGTCACGTCAACCAAACGGCGTGTTAAATAACCTGAGTTAGCCGTTTTCAAAGCCGTGTCAGCGAGACCCTTACGCGCACCGTGGGTTGAAATGAAGTACTGCAACACGTTCAAGCCTTCACGGAAGTTTGCAGTAATAGGCGTTTCAATGATGGAACCGTCTGGCTTAGCCATCAAACCCCGCATACCAGCAAGCTGGCGAATCTGAGCTGGAGAACCACGCGCACTTGAATCGGCCATCATATAAATAGAGTTAAACGACTCTTGATTCACTTCTTTGCCATGGCGGTCAACAACTTTTTCAACCGCTAACTGCGCCATCATGACCTTAGAAATCTCATCTCCAGCTTTACCCCAGATATCGACAACCTTGTTGTAGCGCTCGCCTGCAGTGACCAAACCAGACAAGTATTGGTTGCTGATTTCTTTAACTTCAGACTCGCAGCGCTCAATGATGCTGTACTTCTCTTTAGGCACCAGCATGTCATCAACGCAAATTGAAATACCTGCTTTGGTCGCCAAACGGAAACCGTTTTGCAGCAACTTATCTGCAAACACAACCGTTTCTTTTAAACCACACTTGCGGAATGATACGTTGATGAGCTTAGAAATTTCCTTTTTCTTCAACGCTTTGTTGATGTTAGAGAAAGGCAAACCCTTAGGCAAGATTTCGCTGAGTAAGGCGCGGCCAACTGTGGTTTCCCACAATTTTGTAGAAGGCACAAACTCTTCAGTTACTTTGTCTTTGGTGTATTCCGTCAAACGGACATTGATTTTGGCGGTTAACTCAACTGCACCCGCATCAAACGCACGCTGAACTTCAGTGGTGTTTGCAAATACCAGTCCTTCACCCTTGCCGTTAATACGCTCACGTGTCGCGTAGTACAAACCAAGCACAACGTCTTGCGATGGAACAATAGAAGGCTCGCCACTGGCAGGGAACAACACATTGTTCGAAGCCAGCATCAAGGTGCGGGCTTCCATTTGCGCTTCAACTGACAAAGGCACGTGCACTGCCATTTGGTCACCGTCAAAGTCAGCATTGAAGGCTGAACAGACCAGTGGATGCAACTGAATCGCTTTGCCTTCAATCAAGATGGGCTCAAACGCTTGAATACCTAAACGATGCAAAGTAGGCGCACGGTTCAGCATCACGGGATGCTCTTTGATGACCTCTTCCAAGATATCCCAGACCACTGGCGTACCGGATTCAACTTCCTTCTTCGCAGCCTTGATCGTCGTCGCGATGCCACGCGCCTCTAACTGCGCAAAGATGAACGGTTTAAACAGCTCTAGCGCCATTAATTTGGGTAGGCCGCACTGATGCAGCTTGAGTGTTGGACCCACTGTAATGACTGAACGGCCTGAATAGTCAACACGCTTGCCCAGCAAGTTTTGACGGAAACGACCAGACTTACCTTTGATCATGTCAGCCAAAGATTTGAGCGCACGTTTGTTAGCACCAGTCATCGCTTTACCGCGACGGCCATTGTCTAAGAGCGAGTCAACCGCTTCTTGCAACATGCGTTTTTCATTGCGTGCAATGATTTCAGGCGCCTTCAACTCAAGCAAACGGCGCAGACGGCTGTTGCGGTTGATCACACGACGGTACAAATCATTCAAGTCAGACGTTGCGAAACGACCGCCATCCAAGGGCACTAAAGGACGCAAATCTGGCGGCAACACCGGCAGTACATCCATCACCATCCACTCAGGCTTGATACCAGACTTCTTGAAAGCCTCCATCAACTTCAAGCGCTTGGCATTTTTCTTGATTTTGACTTCTGAACCCGTCAAGTCACCGCGCAACTTCTCGATGATCATGTCGATATCAAGATCACTGAGCAAGTCTTTGATGCCTTCTGCGCCCATCTTGGCGATGAACTCATCGCCATGTTCTTTGCGCTTTGCGTCATGATCATCTTCAGACATGATGCTGTATTTTTTCAGCGGGGTCATGCCTGGGTCTGTCACAACGTAAGCTTCAAAATAAAGCACGCGCTCGATATCCCGCAAAGTCATATCCAAGACCATGCCTAAACGAGATGGCAATGACTTGAGGAACCAAATGTGCGCGCAAGGTGCAGACAGGTCAATGTGACCCATGCGCTCGCGACGCACTTTGGTTTGCGTTACTTCAACGCCGCATTTTTCGCAAATAACACCACGGTGTTTCAATCGTTTGTATTTGCCGCACAAGCATTCGTAGTCTTTGATAGGGCCAAAAATTTTGGCACAAAACAGACCGTCACGCTCAGGCTTAAAAGTACGATAGTTGATCGTTTCTGGTTTTTTGACTTCGCCAAAAGACCATGAACGGATTTTTTCTGGCGATGCCATACCAATTTTGATGGCATGGAAATGCTCATCTGGCGTGAACTGTTTAAACAGATCGAGTAATGATTTCATGTATTGATTCCTTTTACTTATCCGTGATTAACCGCGCTCTAATTCCATGTCGATGCCCAAAGAGCGAATCTCTTTGACCAGCACATTGAATGATTCTGGCATACCGGCTTCAATGGTGTGCTCGCCTTTGACAATGCTCTCGTACACGCGGGTACGACCAACAACGTCATCCGACTTCACCGTCAACATTTCTTGCAGCACGTAAGAGGCGCCGTAAGCCTCAAGTGCCCACACCTCCATCTCACCAAATCGCTGTCCACCGAACTGCGCTTTACCGCCCAAAGGCTGCTGCGTGACCAAACTGTATGGACCTGTAGAACGTGCATGCATCTTGTCGTCCACCAAATGGTGAAGCTTCAAGTAGTGCATGTAGCCAACGGTTGTCGTACGATCGAATGCATCGCCTGTACGACCATCGTATAGCTGTGCCTGAGTACGGGTTGCAGTTAAGCCTTTAGCTTGTGCAATATCGTCCGGGTAAGCCAACTTCAACATGGCGCGAATTTCGTCTTCAGATGCACCGTCAAACACAGGTGTGGCGAACGTCACACCGCTTGACAAGTTAGCCGCCATTTCAAGCACTTCTTCATCATTCAGTTTGCTGAAGTCCTCTTTGCGGCCTGATGTCGTTGTGTTGTACAAATTGTCAAAGAATTGACGCAGTTCAGACACTTTGGATTGTTCTTGCAACATGTCGCCAATGCGCTGTCCAATGCCCTTAGCAGCCCAACCTAAATGCACCTCGAGCACCTGACCCACGTTCATACGCGATGGCACACCCAGCGGGTTCAAAACGATATCACAAGGCGTTCCATCGGCCATGAAAGGCATGTCTTCCACTGGAAGAATCTTCGAAACAACACCTTTGTTACCGTGGCGGCCCGCCATTTTGTCACCTGGTTGCAGACGGCGCTTAACGGCCAAATAAACTTTGACCATCTTCAAAACACCCGCCGGCAACTCGTCGCCTTGCGTGAGCTTCTTACGCTTTTCTTCAAAAGCCAAGTCAAAACTGTGACGTGTTTGCTCTGTTGAGTTTTTAATGCTCTCCAGTTGAGCAGCCACATCGTCGTCTGCCGGTCGTATATCAAACCAATGGAATTTCTCGACCGAGTCTAAATAAGCTTTGTCTATTTTTGTGCCTTTTGACAGCTTTTGAGGTCCGCCATTAGCAACTTTACCAATCAACAACTTCTCAATACGAGAGAATGCATCTAACTCAACAATACGCAACTGATCATTCAAATCCAAACGGAAACGCTTGAGTTCGTCATCAATAATTTGCTGTGCACGCTTATCACGCACGATACCCTCGCGCGTAAATACTTGAACATCAATCACCGTGCCACGTGAACCTTGGCTGACGCGCAAAGACGTGTCTTTAACGTCGCTGGCTTTTTCACCGAAGATGGCGCGGAGCAACTTCTCTTCAGGCGTCAGTGTTGTCTCACCTTTTGGCGTTACTTTACCAACCAAGGTGTCGCCTGGCTCAACTTCTGCACCCACATAAATAATGCCAGAGTCATCCAAGCGATTGAGTTGCTGCTCAGCCAAGTTGGGAATATCGCGAGTGATTTCTTCGGCACCCAGCTTTGTGTCACGCGCCATCACCACCAACTCTTCAATATGAATAGAGGTGTAACGATCTTCCGCGACGACACGCTCGCTGATCAATATGGAGTCTTCGAAGTTGTAACCATTCCATGGCATGAATGCCACCAACATATTTTGACCCAGAGCCAATTCACCAATATCAGTTGAAGCGCCATCAGCAATCACATCACCTTTATCCAGCTTGTCGCCCTTTTTGACAATTGGACGTTGGTGAATATTGGTATTTTGATTAGAGCGTTGGTATTTGATGAGGTTGTAAATATCTACACCGACTTCACCTGCTTGCGCTTCTGCATCATTCACGCGAACAACAATACGTGTTGCATCAACGTAATCGACCACGCCACCGCGCGTTGCAGTCACCACGGTTCCCGAGTCAACCGCAGAAACGCGCTCAATACCGGTTCCAACAAATGCTTTTTCAGGACGCAATACAGGCACGGCTTGACGCTGCATATTCGCACCCATCAAAGCACGGTTTGCATCATCATGTTCAAGGAATGGCACCAATGATGCAGCCACAGAGACAATTTGACCAGGGGACACGTCCATGTACTGGACCCGTTCTGCATTGACGAAAATGGACTCGCCCGTTTCACGGGCAGAAACCAACTCGTCTGTCAATTTACCGTCTTTATCCAGGCCCGCATTAGCCTGTGCGATAACGTACTTACCTTCTTCGATGGCAGACAAGTAATCGATTTGCATCGTTGCTTTGCCATCAATGACTTGACGGTAAGGCGTCTCAATAAAGCCATATTCATTCAAACGCGCATACAGCGCCAATGAATTGATCAGACCAATGTTTGGTCCCTCAGGCGTTTCAATGGGGCAGACGCGGCCGTAATGCGTGACGTGCACGTCACGCACCTCAAAGCCAGCGCGCTCACGCGTTAAACCACCTGGGCCTAAAGCTGACACACGACGTTTGTGTGTGATCTCTGACAGTGGATTGGTTTGATCCATAAATTGAGACAGCTGGGACGCACCAAAGAACTCCTTCAAAGCCGCTGAAATAGGCTTGCTGTTGATCAAATCATGCGGCATCAGCGGTTCTTGTTCAGCTTGTCCCAAACGTTCTTTGACCGCCTTTTCAATACGCGCCAAACCTGTGCGGTATTGATTCTCGGCCAGCTCACCGACGCAGCGTACGCGTCGATTGCCCAAGTGGTCAATATCATCCACTTCACCGCGACCATTGCGCAAGTCAACCAAGATTTTGACCACAGACAAAATGTCTTCATTGGTCATGACCATGGGTCCCGTCGATTCAGCACGCCCCATTTTGGCGTTGAACTTCATACGACCTACACGGGATAAGTCATAAGTATCTGGGTTGTAGAACAAGCGCTGGAACAAAGCTTGCACAGCGTCTTCTGTTGGTGGCTCGCCAGGTCGCATCATGCGATAAATTGCGACACGTGCAGCAAACTCGTCAACCGTTTCATCAGTACGCAAGGTTTGTGAAATGTAAGGGCCTTGATCCAATTCATTCGTATAAATACAAGGTAAATCCTGTATGCCTGCCGTACGCAACTTTTTGAGCAATACTTCGGTCAACTCGTCGTTGGCCTTGGCAATGATCTCGCCCGTCTCAGCATCAACAATGGCCTTTGCAACGACACGGCCCAATAAATAGTCTTCTGGCACGCTGATGTGCGTTGTTGCCGATTGCTCAAGTTCACGCGTGTGACGGACAGTCACGCGTTTGTCTTTAGCAACAATCACTTTGCCAGATTTGTCAGTGATGTCAAAACGCGCAACTTCGCCGCGCATACGTTCTGCCACAAACTCCATTTGTGCGCCACTGTCCATCAAGCGGAAGTTGTCGTTTACAAAGAAGTTTGCCAAAATCGACTCTGGATTTAAACCAATGGCTTTCAGCAAAATTGTGACCGGCATCTTGCGTCGACGGTCAACTCGGAAGTACAAAATGTCTTTCGGATCAAACTCAAAGTCCAACCAAGAACCACGGTACGGGATGATGCGTGCAGAGAATAGCAACTTACCGGAGCTGTGCGTTTTACCTTTATCGTGTTCGAAGAACACGCCTGGCGAACGGTGCAATTGAGACACAATCACACGCTCTGTGCCGTTGATGATGAATGAGCCCTTGTCAGTCATAAGCGGTACTTCGCCCATATAGACTTCTTGCTCTTTAACTTCTTTCACCACTTTTGAATGTGTTGTTGATGACTCACGGTCATAAATAATCAATTGCACTTTCGCGCGCACGGCTGAGCCATAAGTCAAACCGCGGGTTTGACATTCGCGCACATCAAAGCCTGGTTTTGCAAGGTTGTACTCTAGGTACTTCATCTCCACAAAACCATTGTGTGAAACGATAGGGAAAGCTGCAGTAAAAGCAGCTTGCAAACCCTCGTTAGTACGTTTTTGAGGCAATACGCCTGCTTGCAAAAATGCCGTGTAAGCATCTTTTTGCATTTGAAGCAGGTACGGAATTTCTAATACGCTTTCGCGGTTACCAAAATTTTTGCGAATGCGTTTGCGTTCTGTGTATGAATAACTTGACGTGTTTGGCATGTGTTCTCCGGGCTAAGACGGGTGTCTTGCGTCATACGCAACTGATCGGCTGAGCAAACATCATTATGTAAGCGCAACGGGCTTGGTGGTTGGCCGCTACCAACCATTGGCGGACGATTGCGCATTGCACGCAACCCGAACCAAGGCATCTTCTGCAGTCGGGGTCAGAAGACACTGAAAAACAAGTCAAACCACTCGCTTTTCAGTGTGCACTAACACAATCTATTTAAGCATGAAAGGCTGGAGACCCTTGCGAGCACTCCAGCCTTCAAGCAAAGCTTAGCTTATTTCAGCTCAGCCTTAGCGCCAGCGTCTTCAAGCTTCTTCTTGGCTGCCTCAGCATCAGCCTTAGAAACGGCTTCTTTAACAGCTTTAGGAGCACCGTCAACCAAGTCTTTGGCTTCTTTGAGGCCCAAACCGGTGATTTCGCGCACAGCTTTAATCACGGACACTTTGTTAGCGCCAGCTTCAAGCAACATCACGTTGAACTCGGTTTGCTCTTCCGCAGCAGCTGCACCAGCAGCAGCGCCGCCAGCAGCTGGTGCAGACATAGCTGCAGCGCTCACACCAAATTTCTCTTCGATGGCTTTCACCAAGTCATTGAGTTCCATGACCGTCATGCTGTCAAGCGCGGTCAAAAATGCGTCTTTATCAAATGCCATTTTTTATTTCCTTCGGTCAGAACTTTGTTCACAAACGTAAACTGTTCCAACATTTTTACATTGGTTACAAATGCCGCAAACCTTAACCTTATGATTAAGCTGCGACTGCTTCGCCTTTTTGCCCAGCCACTGCAGCCAGCACGCGTGCTGTGCGAGAGATTGGGGATTGCATCAAGCCCAACAATTGAGCCAACAACACTTCTTTCGAAGGAATGTTTGCCAATTGCTTAACGCCGTTCACATCCAAAGCCTTGCCAGCAAACGCGCCACCACGAATCACCAATTTATCATTGGTTTTCGCGAAGTCAGCAACCACTTTCGCGGCTGCAACAGCGTCTACAGAGAAGCCATAGATCAGCGGACCGGTCATCTGGTCGGCGACGACATCAAATGCACTGCCAGCGACAGCACGACGAGCCAAGGTGTTTTTCAACACACTGAGACTTACACCGTTGCTGCGCGCAGAAGAGCGCAATTTAGTCATGTCAGCGACCGTGATGCCACGGTATTCCGCTATCACGAGCGTTTGAGCTTTAGCTGCGAGGCCGTTCACTTCATCAATGACGGCTTGTTTCTCACTGCGATTCAGACTCAAGATTTACTCCTTAATATGCATTTAGATCAAGCTCTTTAGCAGCCAACCTATTTGCACGCCTAATAATCAGCGACCAACTGTTTCGGAAAGCTCCTATGCAGCGGGGTCGCCATCTGCGCTGGTCACATGCTAAAAAGCATGTATTTAAGTACTTAGACTCTTGACAAGTCCTCATACACCAACGGTCTTGGATGGCCTGCTTAGCGCAAGAAGCACTTTGCAGCCCACCACATCGAGTCACTCGTTAAAGTGACTCAAATTTTTACCAGTAGTTCCGTTAACAACTTAATGTTAAGCAGCAGCAATGGTTTGAGAATCCACACGGACACCCACACCCATTGTTGAGGACACGGCTACCTTTTTCAAATACACACCCTTGCTGGTTGCTGGTTTTGCTTTTTGCAAAGCATCAATCAGCGCAGCCAAGTTGCCCTGCAGCTTGTCGTTGTCGAATGAACGACGACCGATGGTGGAATGAACGATACCGCCTTTGTCAACACGGAATTGCACTTGACCCGCTTTAGCGTTTTTAACCGCTGTAGCAACGTCAGGTGTAACCGTGCCAACTTTTGGGTTAGGCATCAAGCCACGTGGGCCCAAAATTTGACCTAACGTACCTACCACACGCATTGCGTCTGGTGCAGCAATCACGATGTCAAACGGCATGTCGCCAGCTTTTACCATGGCTGCCAAGTCATCCATACCAACGATGTCTGCACCAGCAGCTTTAGCCTCTTCAGCCTTAGCGCCTTGTGCAAACACAGCCACGCGCATGGTTTTGCCCGTACCGTTAGGCAACACAACAGCGCCACGCACAACTTGGTCAGATTTCTTAGAATCCACACCGAGCTGCACGGCAACGTCGATAGACTCATCAAACTTTGCAGTGGCAAACTCTTTAACCAACACTAAGGCGTCAGCCAATGGGTACAGCTTGTTGCCGTCTACTTTGCCAGTTTGTGTTTTTTGTTTTTTGGTGAGCTTGCTCATTTCACGCCCTCCACAGACACGCCCATTGAACGCGCCGTACCAGCGATGGTACGAACAGCAGCATCCAAATCAGCAGCGGTCAGATCTTTCATTTTTGTTTTAGCAATTTCTTCGAGCTGTGCGCGCGTAATTTTGCCAACTTTATCCATATGTGGACGTGCGGAACCTTTGTCAAGCTTTATGGCTTTTTTGATCAAGGTGCCAGCAGGCGCTGTCTTGATGACAAAGGTAAAACTCTTGTCTGCAAATGCAGTAATGACAACCGGCAATTTCATGCCTGGCTCAACACCTTGGGTCTGTGCGTTAAACGCTTTACAAAATTCCATGATGTTCAAACCACGTTGACCCAGTGCTGGACCAATTGGTGGTGATGGATTGGCTTTACCTGCTGGAACTTGCAGCTTGATAAATCCGACGATTTTTTTCGCCATTTTTATACTCCTTACGGGTCATAACGCTTGAACAAACCAAGCTCCCCGGGGTTAACAACTCTTTAAAACCGTAAAACTCATGCAATGAGCACTACCTGTTTTCTTGCGCCGAGTTGAAAAAGCGCAAAATTTTAATATCTGCTTATGTCTTTTCGATCTGACTGAATTCCAGCTCGACAGGTGTAGAGCGACCAAAAATGGTAACCGCCACACGCACCTTGCTTTTCTCGTAATTGACCTCTTCGACCGAGCCATTGAAGTCAGTGAACGGGCCGTCCTTGACGCGCACAAACTCACCCACCTCAAACTCAACCTTATGCCTTGGCTTCTCATTACCGGTTTGCATTTGGCTGATAATTTTTTGCACTTCAGCTTCTGAAATTGGTGATGGACGGTTTTTGCCGCCGCCAATGAAGCCCGTCACCTTGTTGGTGTGCTTGATCAAATGCCACGTGTCATCATCCATGACCATCTCGACAAACACATAACCAGGGAAAAACTTACGTTCAGTGGTTTTCTTTTGACCATTTTTGACCTCAACCACCTCTTCAGTGGGTACCAAAATACGACCAAATTTAGCCTGCATATTGGCCGTCGCAATGCGTTCAGCAATATTGCGCTCAACCGTTTTCTCCATGCCAGAATAGGCATGCACCACGTACCAACGCAGATCTGGGTTCACCACAGCCGCAGGCTCTGCAGCTGGCGTCACCATGGATGCCATCGCTGCAGCATCCGTCGTTGTGGTATCAGTCATTGATGTATCAGTCATTATTTTCTCCAACCTAAAATCAAGTCGAAGATCACCCATTCGAGCGTTTTATCAGTAGCCCACAAGAACAAGGCCATGATCACGACAAAACCAAACACATAGGCGGTCATTTGTGTGGCCTCTTTGCGTGTTGGCCAAACTACTTTTTTGACCTCGCGCGTTGCGTCACGACCAAATGCAAACAGACGCTTTCCCGCTTCTGCCGACCAAAAAACCGCAACTGCAGCCACCAAACACGCCAACAAAGCACCCCATTGCGCTAACTGCCCCTGTTTGGCCAACATATAGAAAGCCACGACTGCAGCCACAACCAAACCCGCAGCCAGTGCGAGCTTTGCTTTTTCTGCGCCGGTACCGACGGTTTCAACTTGTGGACTGGCCATGTTTACCCTGCAATCATTTCAAATACTGAATCTCAAAGAATCCCACTGAGACTCTTCCTGAGACGCCGAAGCCCGCTATCCTCTAGCGGGCTTTTTACCTACAAAACACCACCCTTATCAGGTGGCAGGGGCAGTAAGAATCGAACTTACAACCTTCGGTTTTGGAGACCGACGCTCTGCCAATTGAGCTATACCCCTACAAATTACGCAATAATCTTAGCCACAACGCCCGCGCCGACGGTCTTGCCGCCTTCACGAATCGCAAAGCGCAGACCTTCTTCCATCGCAATCG
>CBDUEA010000004.1:0-17224 GCA_965365965.1 uncultured Polaromonas sp.
AAAAACTGAAAGAAGCACAAGAGCACAAAGTAGCAGTCGAACAAAAAAATGCAACCAGTACTAAACCAAAAGCTGCACCATTGCCTATACCTAAATCAACTACAGATTAAGTACGGTAGTTCTGACCTGCAATGCTTGTTATGTATGTTTTTACTCGTATTTCACTATCGCAATTGATAAATTATCACCCCGCCTTCGGCTTCGAGAGCGGGCAGTGGTGATTACAAATTCAGCGGCTTCCCGAGGATTTAATTTTTCCAGTATCGCGCCGAGTTCGTTGCTCTTGAAATAAGGCCAAACACCATCACTACAAGCCATAATTACATCGCCAGCACTTAAATTTTCAATGTCGTGATGGTCAATTTCGGGTTGTAGTTTACTTCCTAAGCTACGCGTCAGCACATTGGATTTAGGGTGATTTATGGCTTGTTCGTCCGTGATTTCGTTTGTATCAATCAAAGTTTGCACATAAGAGTGATCGCTTGAACGTTTGATCAATTGCCCTTGTTGAAAATGATAAATACGAGAATCTCCTACATGTGCCCAATGGCATTTTCTAGCAGAAGTTATTAAAAAAGCTGCAAATGTGCTGTGCGGTTGTTCGGCAGACGCAATTGCATTTAGGCCAATGACCAGATGTGCATCTAAAGCTATTTGTTGCAGTAATTGCTGAGGGTCGTCAGTTTTGGAATTAAACTGCTTGAATAATTGTTCTGCGGTGAACATTACTTGATCGGCTGCTTTTCGTCCACCACTTAACCCACCCATTCCATCGGAAACGATAGCGAGAGCACAATTCGGTTCTCGCTTGCTTCTGAAAATGCTAACACGGTCTTGTTGACTCTCCCTGTCTCCCTGATGTATGCCAGTTGAGGCACTAAACATGGTTTCTTTGGTCATAAACTGAAAAGTCAAGGTGTTAGTTTCGAGAGGAGGAATTAGTCTGCATATTATCAGTGGCTTAAAGTAAAAGTACATATCTTGTGGCTGTTTTTTTAAAATATAGTATTTAAATGGAAGTTGAACATTCAATGAGCTTTGAGTTGAAGGTAAAGCATGTGTTTTCAGAGCAAGGCTTGTTGTCGCAAAGCGACCCATATTTCAAAACCCGTGTTGGTCAAACTCAAATGGCGCTCGCGGTTGCGCGTTGCATTGAAAATTGCACGACATTGGTGGTGGAAGCTGGGACTGGCGTAGGAAAAACATTTGCTTATTTGGTGCCGACTTTGCTAAGTGGCGAGCGTGTTGTGCTGTCTACCGCCACAAAAGCATTGCAAGATCAATTGTTTGGACGTGATCTGCCTAGTTTGGCAAAGATACTTGGTTTACCTGTTCGCATGGCCTTGTTAAAAGGGCGCTCAAGTTATTTATGCTTGCATAGGTTGGAAATTGCGCGCGAAGATGTATCACCGACGGAGCGTAGCTTACATGCTACCCTGGCCAAAGTCGAACAATGGGCTCAAGTTACACGGAATGGTGATTTGGCTGAATTAGCAGGCTTGGACGAACGCTCACCAGTGATTCCATTTATTACTTCAAATCGTGAAAACTGCCTTGGAGCTCAATGTCCTAAGTTCCGTTCTTGTCATGTCAATCTTGCAAGACGCGAGGCCTTGGCTGCAGATGTTGTTGTGATCAACCACCACCTCTTTTTTGCAGATTTGTCAGTACGTGACTCGGGCATGGCTGAGTTGCTTCCTACTGTTAAAGTGATCATTTTCGACGAGGCGCATCAGCTGAATGAAACGGGGGTTCAATTTTTAGGGGCTCAATTGACGACAGGTCAACTTTTGGATTTGGCCCGCGATACCCTCGCAGCTGGTCTTCAATTTGCTCGTGGATTGGCCGATTGGAGCGCACTGGCATCTGGACTTGAATTAGCATCGAGAGAGTTGCGCCTGAGTGCAGGAAAACAATGGACAGGGACCAAGTTACGCTGGACGGGCACTGTGCCCGAAAATTTAAATACTGACGCTTGGTTATCTGCTCTGAATGGGATTTGTGAATCTTGTTCCAAGTTGCTTGACACCTTGCAATTGGTCAGCGCGTCTGCGCCAGACTTTGTGCGATTACATGAAAGGACTTTGGTGCTGCGTGATCGTACTCAGCGTTTCATGCAGTCTTGCTCATCTGACAATGTCCGATGGTTAGAGGTGGGCCAACAGCTTCGTTTGGTTGAGTCGCCGCTTGACATCGCAGAGTCTGTAAAAACCAAAATGCTCAAAATTGGTGAGTCCACCGGAGAAAATCAAAAATCATGGATATTTACATCTGCAACCTTAGGTCATGAGGCACAACTCAAATGGTTTACAGAACCGTGTGGTTTGGAGTCTGCCGAAATTTTGCAAGTTGACAGTCCGTTTGACTATCAACGTCAAGCCGCTATTTACGTACCTCGGCATTTGCCGAAACCCAACGATCCAACTCATAGTCATCAGGTAGCTGATATCGTTACAGAAGCAGCCAATATTCTTTTAGGTAGAACCTTGGTTTTGACTACAACGCTGCGGGCCCTGCGTTCAATTGGAGAAACTCTTCAGCAAAAATTTCAAGACAGATTGGATATTGAAGTACTGGTTCAAGGGAACTTACCTAAACGTGAATTGATTGCCCGATTTCGTGAAGGATCGTCAGAAGGGCGTTCTGCTTGCGTATTGGTCGCATCTGCTTCTTTTTGGGAGGGAATTGATGTTCCTGGTGATGAATTGGCCTTGGTGGTGATTGACAAGTTGCCTTTCCCTCCTCCCAATGATCCGATGATCGAGGCACGTTCCAAAAGATTAGAAATGCAAGGCCGTAGCCCGTTCAACGAATATTTTGTACCAGAGGCGACTGTTTCCTTAAAACAGGGTGCTGGCAGGCTGATTCGTCGAGAAACTGATATGGGTATATTGCTTGTTTGTGATACAAGATTAACGCAAATGGGCTATGGTCGAAGAATACTTTCTTCACTCCCGCCAATGCGGCAACTACAAAATCACAGTGAGTTCTTGGCTGAGCTTGTGAGTCTTACCAAAGTTGCCACCAACTTTTAGTGTTAGGTTTCATGCCAGTGAGCAAATACTCACTTTTTGGAAAAGATTTTTCCATGACACGTTTTGCATCGTCTCTGAGTTGAGGTATGTTCAGAGCATCGTAAGACTGATAGATGATGAACATGGCTTCTTCTAGAGCAGGTACATCACGATAGTCAGTTATGGCTAGTTGTGCACGGTTAATAGCAGCAACGTAAGCACCACGAGAAAAATAATAACGTGCAACATGAACTTCGTAAAGCGCCAAGGAGTTGACGATGTAAGTCATGCGTTGACGCGCATCAGTGGTGTATTTAGATTCGGGAAATTTTGCAGCTAACTCTTTGTAGGCTTCAAAAGACTCTTTTGCAGCTTTTTGGTCACGTTCTGATAAATCTTGTCGCGTAAATGAGCCTAAAAATCCTAAATTATCAGCAAAACTGACTGTTCCTTTCAGGTACAAAGCGTAGTCTAAAGCTGGACTGGCTGGATGAAGCTTGATAAATCTTTCAATCGTCGAAATGGCTTGCGCTTGGTCACCATTTTTAAACTGTGCATAAGCTTTATCCAGCTGTGCCTGTTGTGCCAGCGGGGTACCAGCTGCGCGACCTTCCAGTTTTTCATAAAGTGGAATTGCTTTGTCATAGGCACCATCAGCAGCTTCGGATTTTGCTTCAGCGTATATTTTATTCGGACTCCAGTTGACTGTTTTATCTTCGTTAACGGTAGAGCACGCCGCTAGACCTGCACACAGTGCAGCGCATAAAAAAATGCGATTTTGCATCATGGTTAAGCAAGACATTCTTAAGTCTTGTAAATGCGTCGATAATTTGACGTTAAACATTTGAGGTCACCTTCTTGAAACATATCGAATCCATTATATCGACCGATCTTTTGAAAAGTGAAGCAGATTTGGATTTTGCACTTGATTTGGAAGATTCGGCCGAAGAGTCAGAAGTACGAACGTTTATTTGCGATACTTTTTTGCATGGTGCACGCTTAGACAACGCACTTGTGAAATTGGTGGACGTGTTCTCCCGCAGCTATTTACAGCAATTGATTGAAAGAGGTGCTGCTCTTGTAAATGACGTTGCGGTTTTTAAGCCCTCGACTAAAGTAAAAGTGGGCGATAAGCTAACAATTACACTTTTCGCAACACCTCAAAGCCAAGCGTTTAAACCGGAAGCTGTCGATTTTGCCGTAGTTTATGAAGATGAGCATCTGCTGGTGATCAATAAACCAGCGGGTTTGGTGGTTCATCCAGCACCAGGAAACTGGTCAGGGACGCTTCTCAATGGGTTATTGCATCGGTATCCTGGCGCACAACTTTTACCCAGGGCTGGTATTGTTCACCGGTTAGACAAAGATACCAGTGGGTTGATGGTTGTAGCACGTACCAGACTGGTGATGGACGCTCTGGTAAAAAAAATTGCTGATCGCGATGTGCAAAGGCAATATTTAGCCTTGGCGCACGCCAAATGGCTAGGCGTTAATCAGCGAGATGTGCTGGAACCTATCGGGCGAGATCCTCGAAATAGATTGCGTATGGCGGTTGTTTCTTTAGAAAAACAAGCCGGTAAAACGGCTAGAACCTCATTCGAATTGCTACAAAATTGTGAGCAAGGTTGTCTTATCAGATGCCGGCTACATACAGGAAGAACGCATCAAATTCGTGTGCATATGGCATTCCTTGGGCATCCCTTGGTTTCAGACACCGTTTATGGTGGCGCGATGGCTGCAGGCATGCTTCGGCAAGGCTTGCACGCTGAGAAATTAGAATTTGAACACCCCATCACCCGCGAAGTGATGAAGATAGTTGCGCCAGTGCCACCTGATCTTATGAAAGCCTTTGCTTTGTGGGGTCTGAGCTACAATGTACCTTAGAAGGTTATGTGCGAGATATTCAGCGACGTTCGTTTGGTTGAAGTTATTCAAGAAAAACTTGTTCGTTTGAAGTGATTTGGCCCAAACTCACCTCATAGACCGTGAATCCAGCTTTAGATTCAACTGCAGTAACCACTACTGCCAAATGCAGTTATTGTTCTCGGAAATACATTCAATATGAATACGTCTGATGCTAAGCGTATCTTAGAGACAGCCTTGATTTGTGCCCAGCAACCTTTGTTGCTGCGGGATCTGCGCGTCCTGTTCAGCGAAGAAATTGGGTCAGACACACTTAAAACATTGTTGCTTGATATACAACTAGAATGGACAGGCAAAGGCGTTGAGTTGGTGAATGTTGCGTCAGGATGGCGCTTTCAAAGTCGCCCAGAAATGCGTGAGTATTTAGATCGGTTGACGCCAGAAAAACCGCCCAAATATACACGCGCGGTCTTAGAAACTCTGGCCATTATTGCTTATCGCCAACCAACGACGAGGGGTGATATGGAGGATATTCGAGGCGTGACCATCAATTCCTTGATTCTTAAGCAACTTGAAGATCGGGGCTGGATAGAAGTCATAGGACATCGTGAAAGTGTTGGGCGCCCAGCACTTTTTGCTACAACTCGTCAATTTTTAGATGATTTGGGCATCGAATCGCTTGATCAATTGCCTGAACTGGGACCTCTCGATGTCCACATGGCTGAGAAGCTGAGTGAAGAGGGGGGCAGCAGTAGCTTGCAATCAGAATTGCCAATATCTGAGCCTTTGGTCATTCCTTTTCAAGATTAAAGTGCCGCCGCCGCCAAACATGCAAAGAGCACAGCTCAGCAAAAATATACAAAAGGTTCTTCCATGAAGTCTCAATTCCAGCCTAATGATGGATTATCTCCTGCTAAAGAAGACTTGACAGCACATCCAACTTATGACAAGTCGGTTGCTACTAGTTCTCAGTCGAAAGAATCTGTAAATATGGAAGCTCAGCACGTAGATGCGGTTCAAACACCAAGGGAAAATGATCCTCAGGTGCGCATGAAAACAAACCAAGCAGCTGACATCATTCAATTTGAAGATATTACGTCGGGTCGGTTTGACGTTGAAGACGCTGATGTTAGCGTCGTACCCACTCGCCGAGTTTTACAGCCGCAGCCAGAACAGCCGAAACTACATAAGGTTTTGGCGCAAGCTGGTATGGGTTCTCGGCTGGAGATGGAGCAACTCATCATGGAAGGGCGTATTTCGGTTAATAACGAACCCGCTCACATTGGTCAGCGTATCCAGTACAGTGATCATGTCAAGGTGAATGGTAAACCAATTCGATTTCGCATTGAGCCACCTCCAACACGTGTGATTGCCTATCACAAACCCGCTGGTGAGGTCGTTACACACGATGATCCACAAAACCGTCCAACAGTATTTCGTAAATTACCAAAGCTATATCAAGGCAAATGGCAATCGGTTGGTCGCTTAGATTTGAACACGGAAGGTCTGCTCCTCTTTAGCAGCTCAGGAGATCTTGCAAACAATTTAATGCACCCACGTTTTGGGCTCGAGCGTGAATATGCGGTTCGCGTTTTAGGTGCATTAAATAAAGAGGAAAAGCAGCGTTTGCTTGACGGAGTCCAACTTGAAGATGGTATGGCTCAGTTTGGCTCTATTGAAGAAGGTGGTGGTGAAGGGGCTAATTGCTGGTATCGAGTCACAATTTCAGAAGGACGTAACCGTGAAGTTAGGCGGATGATGGAGGCGGTGGGTCACGCGGTTAGTCGTCTTATACGAATTCGCTATGGGGCAATGATGCTGCCGCGTGGTCTGAAACGGGGCGCTTGGATGGAGTTAGGTGAGTCGGATATTAAAGCTTTGATGAATGCAGTTGGCACGACTGCTGAGCGGAATGGTTTGCCTCAAACTCGACGGGCTTCCTTGGGTCAGTCCAATGGAAATCGCCCGCCTAAAGCTGGCGGACGTTCGAAAAATCCTAATGATCGCAATGCAAAGAAACCACAAGATCGATATCCGTTAAATTCACCTGCTGAGAAGCAAGGCTTAGGACAAAACACAGGAAACAGAAATAATGCATCAAATCGTCCAGATCGACGCGACAATAACGCGCAACCTGACCCGTTGAAAACTTCTTTGGGGTACATTGGGGCTGATAGTTTGACCCAGCAACGTCAGCAGCGGCGTTCAGGTTCTGGTTCAGGTGGGTCTGGGAATGCACAAAGACGTGGTGGGCGAGGCCGATAAAGATATTTATAGCGATAGCAGGCTAAAATAACGGGCTTGGCTAAATTTTATTGAAATGTCTAGCCCAAGGAAAATGTAAGAATTTTAGGAAAATATCAAATGACTATCGAACGTACCTTATCTATCATCAAACCAGATGCCGTTGCTAAAAATGTAATCGGTCAAATTTATGCTCGTTTTGAAGCTGCTGGTCTCAAAGTTATTGCAGCCAAAATGGCACACTTGTCTCGCGGTGAGGCCGAAGCTTTTTACGCAGTCCATAAAGCACGTCCTTTCTTCAATGATCTCGTGAATTTCATGATTTCTGGTCCGGTCATGATTCAAGCCCTTGAAGGTGAAGGCGCAATTTTGAAAAATCGAGATCTGATGGGTGCGACCGATCCTAAGAAAGCGGCTCCTGGTACGATTCGTGCAGATTTTGCTGACAGCATTGATGCCAATGCAGTTCACGGTTCAGATGCCGCTGAAACAGCAGCCGTAGAGATCGGTTTCTTTTTCGCTGGTATGAACGTATACGGTCTCTAATTTTCGGCCGCTAACATGCTATGACGGTCAACCTTCTCAACTTCGATTTGCAGGGGTTGATCGCGTTTTGCGCTGCTTTGGGTGAAAAAAGCTTCAGAGCAACCCAGTTATTTCGATGGATTCATCAAAAGGGAGCCTCTGATTTTGCTCAGATGAGTGACTTGGCAAAACCATTGCGCGAAAAGTTAGCCAAGTCAGCGCATGTTTCGGGTTTAAAAATTATCAGTCAAAAAGAATCCACCGATGGAACCATCAAGTGGCTTTTTGACGTTGGTGGTGGTGATGCTGTAGAGGCGGTATTCATTCCTGAAGACAATCGTGGAACCTTATGCATTTCATCGCAAGCTGGCTGTGCTGTTGGCTGCCGGTTTTGCTCTACTGGACATCAAGGTTTCAGTAGGAATTTAACGACCGCAGAAATTATTTCGCAATTGTGGTTTGTTGAACATTATTTGCGTGCACATTTGTCTTCCAGCGATCGAGTCATTTCCAATGTGGTCATGATGGGAATGGGAGAGCCTTTGCAAAACTATTCTGCGCTATTACCTGCTTTACGGACGATGCTTGATGATCATGGTTATGGGTTGTCGCGCAGAAGGGTGACAGTTTCAACTTCGGGTGTTGTGCCTATGATTGATCGACTAGGTGCTGATTGCCCGGTCGCCCTCGCAGTCTCTTTGCATGCCCCGATTGATACCTTACGTGATAACTTGGTGCCTCTCAATCAAAAATATCCAATTGCAGAGCTTTTAGACGCGTGTCGGCGTTATTTGGAATTTGCTCCACGTGATTTCATTACGTTTGAGTATTGCATGCTTGAAGGAGTCAATGATCAAGTGGAACATGCCTTGCAGCTGGTTGATTTGATGAAAAAACATGCTGGTCGCGGGGTATCTTGCAAATTCAATTTGATACCTTTCAATCCATTTCCAGAGTCGGGTTTGTTGTGTTCGAAGAAGGCACAAGTAGTTATTTTTGCAAAAATACTGACGGATGCGGGTATCGTCACCACAATCCGAAAAACGCGCGGTGATGACATTGATGCGGCGTGTGGGCAGCTTGCAGGCGAGGTTAAAGACAGAACAAAAGTTGGTGCGCGGATAGAGCGTCAGCGGACCTATAAAATTGTCCCTATTGTTAACGCAGCTAGCGAAAGCGAAGTTAATCGGCAAACCAGTCTTGAAGGAAAAGGTTCTCATTTATGAACGAAGTAGTCAATTTATCCGTGCGTTCGAAGATTGGTTCTGAGCTGATTGATGCGAAGTACAAAATGTTGACTTACTCCATGCTGTTTGTTTGCATGACACTATTGACCTTGATGTCTGGCTGTGCCAACAACGCAGCCGGCTCAGGCTCTCAAGCGGATATGTTGACGGCGTCAGATGAAACAGATGGACAAAAAAGAGCAAAAATTCGTTTGGAATTAGCGATGGGTTACTTGGAGCAAGGCCAAGTCACCATTGCTCTAGATGAAACTAAGCAGGCGATAGCTGCAGATCCAAATTCTGCAGATGGCTATAACTTACGTGGTTTGATCTATATGCGTTTGAATGATATGGGCCTTGCGCGTGACAGTTTTGCGCGTGCTTTGGTTCTGAATCCAAGAGATGGCAATGTATTTCATAACTATGGATGGCTGTCTTGCCTAGAATCACGATATATTGAATCCTTGGGTTATTTTGACAAAGCACTGTCAAGTCCAGCCTACGTTGGACAAGCTAAAACCCTGCTGACAAAAGGCATTTGTCAGTTGCGCATGGGTGATAAATTACAGGCTGAAAACAGTTTTTTACGCTCCTTTGAGCTAGATGCAGGCAACCCAATCACGACATTTAACTTGAGCAGCTTGCTGTTTCAACGTAAAGATTTGGTTCGCGCACAATTTTATATTCGACGTTTAAATAATAGCGAATATGCCAATGCTGAGTCTTTATGGTTGGCAGCCAAAATCGAGAAAAAAATGGGAAACAATGACGGTGTTTCTCAGCTCGTTGAGCGCTTAAAAAAACGGTTTCCTGGGTCGAATGAGGTAGTGTTGTACGAAAGAGGTGCTATCAATGAGTGAAGGGTTTGCAATAGAGGATGCAGTTTCGAGTTCAAATCTTGGCTCAAATCAGAGTGCACTAGACCCAGTTGTTTCAGCAGGTCAATTGTTAAGGCAAGCGCGAATAAATGCAGGATTGCATGTTGCTGCGTTAGCTGTAACTTTAAAAGTTCCTGTTAAAAGACTAGAAGCTCTGGAGGAAGGGAATATGGCTTTGTTGCCAGATATTCTTTTTGCGCGGGCATTGGCATCAAGCGTTTGCCGCACTCTAAATATTGATGCTGCACCCATTCTAGACAAGCTACCCAAAGCAGTATTGCATCGACTAAACGAAGCGGGTGCTTCCATCAACAAACCAATCCGAATATCGAATTCAAATGATCAGTTCAGGTGGACAGATTCAATCAAAGCGCCGTGGTTGATCGGGGTTATATTGCTGTTTTGTAGTGCTGCGCTAATTTATTTATGGCCAAAATCGAATCCGACGGGCCTTTTTGATATCAGTGCTATTACCAAGATGATGCCTAGCTTAGGCTCAACACCAACAGCGGAAGTTACATCACAAACAGAAGCACCGCTTCTTGCTTCAAATAAGTTGTTACCTGAAACCATCAATTCGTCTACTGAATTATCAAATACACCTGCTACAGTGCCGCCTGTCGAAGTAACTCCTGTAGCAGGCGCGAGTGTTACAGTGAGTTCCGACTCAGGTGCGCCCACAAATTCATTTTCGCTAGTGAATTCCAACACTATGGTGCCACCTGATAGCATTGTCGTGTTTAAAGCAACCGGTCAAACTTGGGTTGAGGTTAAAAGTGTCAATGGAATAACTATATTCAAAAAGCTACTGAATAACGGAGATGTTGCTGGCGCTTCCGGGACATTGCCCTTAGCAGTGACTGTTGGGCGAGCCGATGTTACCCAAGTAGAAGTTCGTGGGAAGCCTATCGATTTAACTTCCATCGCTAAAAGTAATATCGCCCGATTTGAGGTGAATTGATGAATAACCGTTTATCAGATTTAGAGCCTATTGATTCTGCTTATACTGCGGCTCGCCACTCTAGGCAGGCTACAGTTGCTTGGGGCTCTCGCATTGTGACAGTGGGCGGACAGGCGCCGGTTCGAGTTCAGTCAATGACTAACACGGACACTGTGAACGCCATTTCTACGGCTATACAAGTTAAAGAACTGGCGCTGGCAGGTTCTGAAATGGTACGAATTACGGTGAATACACCCGAAGCAGCGCAACAAGTTCCCTATATAAGAGAGCAGCTCGATCGCATGGGAATAGACGTTCCATTGATTGGGGATTTTCATTACAACGGACATCGTTTATTGACGGACTTTCCTGATTGTGCACAGGCTTTGTCTAAATACCGCATCAACCCAGGAAATGTGGGGAAAGGTGACAAACGTGACAAGCAATTTGGTCAAATGATTGAAGCTGCTGTTCGTTGGAACAAAGCGGTCCGTATCGGCGTCAATTGGGGCAGCTTAGACCAAGAGCTTTTGGCAAACTTGATGGATGCAAATACGCTGCGCCCATCGCCTTGGGATGTAAAGCAAGTTATGTATGAAGCTTTGGTGAGTTCTGCCATTGACTCTGCACGCATGGCTGAAAGTATGGGTTTAGACGGCAATCAAATTATTCTCTCGTGTAAAGTTAGCGGCGTACAAGACTTAATTTCCGTTTACAGAGGTCTGTCTAAGCGCTGTGACTATGCCCTTCATCTTGGACTGACTGAAGCGGGTATGGGTGCAAAGGGTACAGTCGCATCTGCCACAGCTTTGTCTATTTTGTTGCAAGAAGGCATTGGAGACACCATCCGTGTATCACTCACACCGCAGCCGGGTGAGGCGCGTACTCAAGAAGTTGTGATTGCCTCTGAAATTTTGCAGGCCATAGGATTAAGAAGTTTTGTGCCTAGCGTGACGGCGTGTCCAGGCTGTGGTCGGACGACCAGTTCTACCTTTCAAGAGTTAACCAAACAAATCGATGATTTTTTGCGTGCTCAAATGCCAGTTTGGAAGAATCGCTATCCAGGCGTCGAAAAAATGAAGGTTGCCGTGATGGGTTGTATTGTGAATGGACCTGGTGAAAGCAAGCATGCTGATATTGGTATTAGTTTGCCCGGAACAGGTGAGGCACCTGCTGCTCCCGTTTATATCGATGGTGAAAAGAGTGTGACTTTGCGTGGTGACAACATTGCGCAAGACTTTCAAGTGATTGTTGAAAAATACATCGAAAATCGTTACGGCAATTAGCAAGCTACTGCTAAGTTATAAAAAAACCATTGAATCACGTATGTCAGAAAAAACAACTCCAAAAGTGAGTGAATCAGCAAAGCTTGAATCAGCATCCATCAAAAAACAGATTAAAACCGACAAGATAGTTGCAGTTAAAGGTATGAACGATATCTTGCCGCCGGAGTCTGCTCGATGGGAGTGGTTTGAGTCGAATGTGCGTGAAGTTATGGCTGGCAGTGCGTATCGCAATATCCGCACCCCAATCGTTGAACCCACGGCTTTGTTCGTTCGTGGGACCGGCGAAACCACGGATATTGTAGAAAAAGAGATGTATTCTTTCGAGGACAGACTCAATGGAGAGCATTTAACACTGCGTCCAGAAAACACGCCGGGTGTCGTACGTGCTGCGATTGAACATAACCTGACCTACGACGGTGGCAAGCGACTTTATTACATGGGCCCCATGTTTCGTCATGAACGACCGCAAAGAGGCCGCTACCGTCAGTTTTACCAGCTTGGCGCAGAAGCACTTGGTTTTGCTGGGCCTGAGGTTGATGCAGAGCTCATGCTTTTGGTTCACCAACTCTTTGCGCGTTTGGAGGTTCGCAATGTTCGCGTAGAAATCAATAGCTTAGGTGTACCTTCCGAGAGGCAAGCTCACCGTACAGCATTGATTGCTTACTTCCAAAAGCATGCTGATTCCTTGGATGCCGATGCGCAAAGGCGCCTGTTGACAAACCCGTTGCGGATTTTGGATACTAAAAATCCAGACATGCAAGCCATGGTGCAAGAAGCACCCCAATTGCTTGGTTTTTTGGGAGAAGCTTCTCTCAAACATTTAGATACTGTCAAACGACTTTTGACTGCCTGTGGCGTGCATTGGGCGATCAATCCTCGTTTGGTGCGTGGGCTTGATTATTACAGCCACACAGTTTTTGAGTTCATCACCTCAGAACTCGGAGCACAAGGTACTTTGTGTGGTGGAGGGCGCTACGACGGATTATTTGAAATACTAGGTGGCAAGCAGACGCCTGCCGTTGGTTGGGGTATGGGTATTGAGCGTGTATTAGAGTTACTAAAAGAGCAATCTCTCGCAGATACTTTGCTCACACCCGATGTCTATGCCATCGTCCCTGATTTGTCTGCTTCACCACAAGTTGCACGCGCTTTGATGACGCTTCGTGCACAAGGCATCAGTGTGCAGATGCATGCCACGTTAGAAGGTGGCGCTGGTGCGATGAAAGCAGATGCCAGCGGTGCGCGTTATGCTTTGGTATTTGGTGAGCAAGAGTTAGCCAGCGGTCAAGTGGCCGTCAAGTCATTGCGCGATGGACAAGGTGCTCAAACTTTGCAGTCGCTAGAATCCATTGTAATTTGGTCGCATTTGTTGCGTACCTAATATTTTTACAGTTTATTTTTTAAGTAATTTTTATGGCAAATCACCTCGACCTCGACGAACAAGAACAACTGGATCAGTTGAAACATTTTTGGCGTACTTATGGAAACCTCATCACTTGGGCTCTAATTGCAGTTTTGGGTGCTTTTGCTGCATGGAATGGTTACCAATACTGGCAACGCAGCCAAGCAGCTCAAGCTGCTGCCATGTTTGATGAGGTGGAGCGTAGCGTTGCCAGTAACGACGTTGCCAAAGTTGAACGCGCTTTGGCTGATATGAATGCTAAATTTGGCTCTAGTGTCTATGCACAACAAGCTGGTTTGTTGGCTGCTAAAACTTTTTACGACAAAGGTAATGCAGATGCCGCCAAAAAGGCCTTGACGGTTGTAGCAGAGAAATCCTCTGATGTGGGCTACCAAGCGATTGCCAAACTGCGGCTGGCTGGTATTTTGATTGAAAGCAAGAGTTTCGACGAGGCGACGAAACAGTTAAGTGGTACGTTTCCGAAAGATTTTGAGCCGCTCGTTGATGACCGACGAGGTGATGTGTTTGCACTGCAAGGCAAACCCGCCGAGGCAAAAGCTGAATATGTTAAAGCTTACAAAGGCTTTGATGAGCGCACGGGATATCGCCGTCTGGTTGAGGTAAAAATCAATGCCTTGGGTGGCGATCCTGCAACTGCAGTTGCCAATGCGGATAATCCTAAATAAAAATGCTGCGGAGACAAATAATGAAAGCAAATGCTGCTGCACGGTTAGTCACAAGCTTGACAGCGAGGCACCATCGCTTTGCCAAATACCTTGTTTTGACGATGATTGCCGGCAGCTTGCTAGCCTGTTCTACGGGACCTGTAAAACCAAAACCTGTTGAATTATCGGCCAATGTAGCCTTGATTGGCACGCGTTTGGCTTGGACAAAACGCGTCGGGATGGTGGATTTTCCGCTTGAAGCCGCAGTGAGTAACCGATCCACGGGGTCAACAGTGACGATCGCAAGTGGTGATGGTGTGGTTGCGAGCTTTGAGGCGACGACTGGTCGTGAAATCTGGCGTACGAATATTGGCGCTGCGATTGTGGCTGGTGTTGGGGGGGATGACCAACTGGCTGCTGTTTTTTCAGCGGCTAACGAAGTGGTCGTTTTGGAGCGTGGTCGCGTCTTATGGCGCCAAAAATTAACCGTACCTAGCTTTACTGCGCCTTTAGTTGCGGATGGGCGTGTGTTTGTCCTTGGAACAGACCGCTCGATGACGGCATTTGATGCTCAAACAGGTCGTAGGCTGTGGGCACAAAAACGCTCCAACGACGCATTGGCTTTACGCCAATCTGGAGTCCTGCTTTCTAGCAATGACGCCGTGGTGGTTGGCTTGTCGGGTCGTTTGGTGGGTTTAAACCCCCTAGATGGCAATGTGCGCTGGGAAGCACCGATTGCCACAGCACGCGGCACCAACGATGTAGAGCGTTTGGTTGACTTGGGGAGTCCTGCCAATAAGGTCGGTGATGTTATTTGCGCTCGTTCGTTCCGTGTTAGCGTGGGCTGTGTGAATGTTGAGAGCGGTACGTTACTTTGGACCAAGCCTGCGTCAGGTTTAGCAGGTGTTTTGGCGGACGGCAAAGCGGTGTATGGCACGGAGGCAGATGGTAAAATTGTTGCTTGGAACCGCAACAATGGAGAGCGCCTTTGGAGTACAGAGCGCCTGCAATATCGTCAACTCACAGCACCAGCATTATTCGGCCGTGCACTGGTTGTTGGAGAGAGTACTGGCTTGGTACATGTTTTGTCACGCGATGATGGCTCGCCGCTGACACGTCTCACGACGGACGGCTCGGCCGTGGTTGGTGCGCCTGTATTGGCTGGAAATAACTTGATTGTTTTTACCCGCAGCGGTGGCGTTTTTAGCTTTTCGCCTGAATAAAACACGTCTGCAGCGCCGTCAAACAGCGAAAGTGTCTTTTGGGGGGAGCTTGAGGTACTGATTTCTGCCTCTATCCCCAAATCTGGGATAATGGTGGTGAATTTAGCATTGCCCGTATCGCTGGCTGCTTTCATAAGAAGAATAAAAACCCCATGAAACCTGTACTCGCACTCGTTGGTCGACCAAATGTCGGCAAATCTACTCTTTTTAACCGTCTGACCAAGACTCGGGACGCTATCGTCGCTGATTTTGCGGGGTTGACACGCGACCGTCATTACGGCAACGGTAAGCAGGGCAAACACGAATATATCGTCATTGATACAGGTGGTTTTGAGCCTGATGCTGAGAGTGGCATCTACAAAGAAATGGCTAAGCAAACACGTCAAGCAGTGGCCGAGGCAGATGTCGTCATTTTTATGCTTGATGCCCGCTCTGGCGTCTGCGCGCAAGACCACGATATTGCTAAATACTTGCGTCGTTTAGGGAAGCCCTGCATGTTGGTGGCAAACAAAGCTGAGGGTATGACCAACAGTCACCAACTCGGTGAATTTTTTGAGTTGGGTTTGGGTGAAGTGCACGGTATTTCTGCCGCGCATGGCCAAGGAACCCGTGATTTGGTTGATGTGGCGCTGGCTATGGTGCCACTGACAGCAGCTGAAGAAGCGGATGCTGAGGATAACGGCGCCATCAAACTAGCCGTTGCTGGTCGCCCGAATGTAGGTAAATCGACCTTGATCAACACATGGCTGGGAGAAGAGCGACTTGTCGCTTTTGACTTGCCAGGCACGACTCGTGATGCTATTTCAGTTCCTTTTGAGCGTGATGGACAGCTTTTTGAGCTGATTGACACGGCAGGTTTGCGTCGCCGTGGGCAAGTTTTTGAAGCGATTGAGAAGTTTTCTGTTGTTAAAACCTTGCAAGCCATTGCTACGGCCAACGTGGTTTTGCTGTTGATTGACGCAGAGCAGGGTGTGACAGACCAAGATGCGCACATTGCAGGGTATATATTGGAAAGCGGCCGGGCGGTGGTGATTGCCATCAACAAGTGGGACGCGGTGGATGCCTATCAACGCGACTTGGTGCAGCGTTCGATTGAAACGCGTCTGTCCTTCCTGAAGTTTGCTGAATTACATTTCATTTCAGCCAAAAAAAGGCAAGGTTTGGGACCCGTTTGGACGTCAATTGCCAAAGCTCATCGCTCTGCCACCATTAAAATGACCACTCCAGTGCTGACACGCCTGCTACTTGAGGCCACACAATTTCAAAGCCCAGAACGTGCGGGCATGTTCCGTCCTAAGCTGCGCTACGCCCACCAAGGGGGCATGAACCCTCCTGTCATCGTGATTCATGGTAACTCGCTGGAGCATGTTTCTGCGTCCTATAAACGCTTTTTGGAGGGACGTTTTCGTAAAGAGTTCAAGCTGGTTGGGACGCCACTGCGTATAGAAATGAAAACGAGCACCAACCCGTATGCAGATAAAGAAAGTAACCGTGTTAGAGAGTAAATATGTTTATAGTCGGCGTATTTATTCAATAGTTTGCTATTAAATTTAAGTTAAATCTGCGATAAAATAGCTGTTAAAACCTTAAATTGCTTGTATTACATGAGTAATTTCCTACAAATTCAGCAAAATACGCGGGTTTTTGCTGATTCCCAAACATCTGCTGCTATAGCTGTGGTAATGTTGACTTCCTTATAATTTTTACAACAACGTTTGAACACGGAGCATATCGTGACCAATAAAGGCCAACTCTTGCAAGACCCCTTCCTCAACCAACTGCGCCGTGAACACGTGCCTGTGTCGATTTACCTCGTCAACGGTATCAAGCTGCAAGGGCAAGTCGAATCGTTCGATCAGTACGTCATTTTGCTGCGAAATACCGTGACGCAAATGGTTTACAAACACGCGATTTCGACCATTGTTCCTGGCCGCGCGGTTAATTTTCAGGCGGCTACA
>CBDUEA010000005.1:0-17102 GCA_965365965.1 uncultured Polaromonas sp.
CATTTTTCCTTGATTGAAGCCGACCACGACCCCCGCTTCAAACACAACGAGTGGCTGACCTGGCAGCGCTGACTGGACAAGCAAAAACTGCCCGATTTGGAGCCCAAACGCTGGCTGTACTTCAACTATTCATACCAAATCGTGCAAGCCGCCCTCACCGACCAAGGCGTCGCGCTGTGTCGCATGCCCCTGATTGCCGACCATTTGGCCAACAACGATTTGATTGAATTACTGCCCACGGAGCGGCTGGAAACGCCTTTGGCCTACTGGCTCATCGTCGGGCCGCGCAGCCACCAGCGCCCTGAAGTGGTGGCTTTTTGCGAGTGGTTGATTGCGCAAGCTGCAACGACAAGAAAGACCGTTGGCGAGGTTGTTGCGGCGGCAGGCCAGAGTGCGGGATAATACCTAGTTATGGCTTTTAGCCACCCGCTCTCTCTTTTTCCTCGGTTTTTCCGTCTTTCCCCATGATTACTCTTAAAAATGTGGTGCTGCGTCGCAGTGCCAAAGTCTTGCTTGACAGTGCCAATGTGACCATCAACCCCGGTGAAAACGTGGGTATTGTGGGGCGCAATGGCGCTGGCAAATCCACACTGTTTGCGCTATTGAACGGCACGCTGCATGAAGACGGCGGCGAATACTTCATCCCCGCGCAATGGCGCATGGGCCAGGTCGCGCAGGACATGCCTGAAACCGAGCAAAGCGCCACCCAATTTGTGATTGATGGCGATGTGACGCTCTTGGCCGCACAAGAGGAATGCACCGCTGCCGAAGCCACCGACGACTACGACCGCATGGCCCACGCCTACACCGCGCTGGCCGACTGCGGCGCATACGACGCGCCCGCCCGTGCGCAGGCGCTGATTTTGGGTTTGGGCTTCAAAACCACCGAGCTGGACAACCCCGTCAACAGCTTCTCCGGCGGCTGGCGCATGCGCTTACAACTGGCGCGCGCGCTGATGTGCCCGTCTGACCTGCTCTTGCTTGACGAGCCAACCAACCATTTGGACTTGGACGCACTGGTTTGGCTGGAAGCCTGGCTGAAACGCTACGAAGGTACGATGCTGGTCATCAGCCATGACCGCGAATTTTTAGACGCGGTGACGGGTGTGACCGTGCAAGTCGAGTTGGGCAAACTGAACCGTTTTGGCGGCAACTACAGCAAATTTGAAGACATGCGCGCCGAACAGTTGGAGCAGCAGCAAGCCGCTTTTGGCAAACAACAAGACAAAATTGCGCATCTGCAAAAGTTCATCACCCGCTTCAAGGCGCAGGCCAGCAAGGCCAAGCAAGCGCAAAGCCGCGTCAAAGCGCTGGACCGCATGGAGAAACTCGCGCCCCTGCTGGCCGAGGCGGAATTCACCTTCGAGTTCAAAGAACCAGCGAATTTGCCCAACCCCATGCTGTCGATGACCGATTGCTCCTTTGGCTACCCAGCACCGGATGATGCGCCCGAAGGCACACCGCCGACGGTGATCGTGCAGCGCGTCAACAAGTCTGTCCTAGCAGGTCAGCGCATCGGTATTTTGGGTGCGAACGGTCAAGGTAAGTCAACCGTGGTGAAAACCATTGCCCGGGCGTTGGCACCCGTTAAAGGCGAAATTGTTGAAGGCAAAGGCCTGAACATTGGCTACTTTGCCCAGCAAGAGCTGGACGTGCTGCGCCCGCAAGACACGCCGCTGGAGCACATGATTCGCCTTGCCCGGGAAACCCAGGCTGCTGGCAAATTGAGCAACCAGCAAACCAACGAGCAATCGCTGCGCAGCTTTTTAGGCACCTTCAACTTCAGCGGCGACATGGTCAAACAAGCCGTGGGCAGCATGAGCGGTGGCGAAAAAGCCCGTTTGGTGCTGTGCATGATTGTGTGGCAGCGCCCCAACCTGCTGCTGCTCGATGAGCCTACCACCCATTTGGACTTGGCCACCCGCGAAGCCTTGGCCATGGCACTGAACGAGTTTGAAGGCACCGTCATGCTCGTCAGCCATGACCGCGCCCTGCTACGCGCCGTCTGCGACGAGTTCTGGATGGTCACCCGTGGCGGTGTCGAACCGTTTGATGGCGATTTGGACGACTACCAAAAATACTTACTAGATGAAGCCAAACGCGCCCGCGAAGCCGTCAAAGAAGAGCAGCAAGCCCTCAAAGTCGAAGCCGCTGCAGCAGCCAAGGCCGCAAAATCAAACGCCAAATTACCCAAAGGTGAGAAATCCAAGTCACTCACGCCCTTGAAGCGTGAACTCGCGCAGGTAGACGACCAACTCGCCACCCTGAACCACGAAGGCAAAGACCTAGAAAACCGCCTCTCCAAACCCCTGCAACCCGCAGACTTGGCCCAAGCTAGTAAGCGCCTGAAGACGGTTCAGCAAGAGATTGAGGCTTTGGAAGTGAAGTGGATGGAGCTGTCGGAGCAGATTGAGGCTGCTGTTTAACTGCTTAGAAGGGCGATAGTTCTTATAAGGTAGCTGACTCTGGACGAATACGAACATTCATGTAAATATTACCGCACGATTAGGTAAAAATTAACATAACATGTTCAGCAGCTGAGTGAAGGTAAATCATAAGATTTGCAAATGACCACCCGCTTGCCTCAGAGCTTAATTTCAATGAATTCAACAATAACGATTGAATTTTTGAAAATTCAACGTGGAGTTATTAAGCATTGGGACTTAGCGATTTATCGACTTACTGCCAAGAATACCTAGTTTTGGGTATTGCTCGAATGGTTGCACTTAGTAAGAATAGGGCGCGCAACGATGCTGTGATCTAGGGTAACTAAGTACCCTCTCGATTCTTAGCATTTATGCAAAGGAGCAAATTTGAGATTTGTTTTATTTGCTAAATAAAAAAACAAGGTTGGAGTTGACCATGCAAACACATCCAGATTTTATTGACACTAGATTATCGTCTTCAAAATTGCACGTCACAGTTTTTACGCCAACAATGAGGTTGCTGGCTGCAATAGCTTCAATAGTTCTAATAGGCTGTGATGGAAGTGAGGTAACGCCCGCAGCAACTATGGCTCCACATCGGGTTGAATTGGCTCCCGCAGCGATAGCAGCATCCACAATACCAGCTAAAACAGCTGCAACCCCAAACATCCCTACTACACCGATCGAACGGCATCAATACCTTTCAAGGGCAACGGAGAAACAAAATGGTAAATGATGCACGTCGCTCACTCATTCTTGCAGGCATCCTCACACCCTTTGCGGCAAGGGTCTTTGGTGCCACGTCTAACCCCATAACCCTTGAAAACGTGCTCACGGGCGACGCTGATTGGCGGGTCAGCAATTATTGTACGTTTTTCGACTGGTCGACGCAGACATATGGCTCTGCTCCCTATACTGAGATTGAAGGTTATGCGTCTGCACACAGCGTAAATCTTGGTGAGACGATCCGCTTCTACGTGAATTGTCAAGAACCAAGTTACACACTGAAGGTGTATCGTCTGGGCTGGTATGGTGGTCAAGGCGCACGCCTTCTTCATACAGTCACACTACCGGGAGTGGCACAACCAATTCCAAGCCCAGATGCACTTGGTACAGTTGAATGTAACTGGACGGAGGCCCTAGCCCTGCCCATTCCAACAAGCTGGACAAGCGGCATTTACTTCGTCAAGATGATTACTGGAAGTTCAGGCGTAGAGAGTTATATGTCGTTCATAGTGCGAGACGATGCACGTCAGGTCGATTTTATCTTCCAAAGCGCATACAACACGTCTCAAGCCTACAACAACTGGGGTGGCAAATCGTTATACGAGTTCAACAGCAAGAACGGTGCACATGCGACAGCGATCTCCTTTAATCGTCCTGATGTGGATGGCGAAGGCTGCGGCCAGATCATGCACTGGGAATTGTCCATGGCGCGATTCCTTGAGCGTGAGGGCTATAACGTCAAGTACATCGCCAACATCGATGTTCACACTGATGCGACGAAACTATTGAAAGGGAAAGCGTTCTTCTCGGTTGGCCACGACGAGTATTGGTCCTATGAGCAAAAGGCAAACGTACAGGCCGCGCAGGCTCTCGGCATTCATACTGCGTTCTTCTCGGCGAATACATGTTATTGGCAAGTTCGATTCTTGCCATCGACTACGGGCCAGTTGAACCGCACAATGCTCTCTTATAAATATTACTCAGCTCAGGATCCATTCGTTAACGGAGATCGCAAGCGCATCACCACACAATGGCGTGAACTTACCGCAACTTACGGAGTTGTCGATCCGGTAGCTCAGCCAGAAAACGCGATGATTGGAGTGCAGTATCACGGCGATCCTGTGAACAGCGATCTCGTTTGCTTCGATCCGTCGCACTGGATCTTTGCTGGAACCAATGCTGTTAAAGGCACGAAATTCGTAGGTTTACTCGGCTATGAAACTGATTCAATTTTCAACAACGGCTTTAACCCGCCTGGCATCAAGAAGATCATGCAATCACCCGACCCGTTCGGCTTTTCGCACTCGACCTATTTCACAATGGCGAGTGGCGCAGCAGTTTTTGCCTCTGGCACTATGCAGTGGAGCTGGGGAGTTGACTTCTCACCGAGTTGGGCACCAAACTCCGGCATAAACCGTGCAACTGCAGCGTTCCAACAACTCAATCGCAATCTCATGACGCGGTTCCTGTTGCCTGCTCTTGCTCAACCAAAAAATGTGACTGCAGTTGTCTCTCCAGGAAAAATTGTTATTAGCTGGACCACAGTTATCGGCGCGGTAAGCTACGACGTATATCGATCAACAACGTCGAATGCAACGCTTACGACTCCCTATAAGACGGGCGTGAATGCAGCAACGGTTGCTGACACAGCCGTTTCGCAAGGGGTGGCCTATTACTATGCCATAGTTGCTCGAGCAGGTGTTGCTGATTCACTACCATCAATCGAAATCAGCGCCATCGGTGGTGCAAGTGGTGGTGCCATCGCGCAAACCATCACCTTCGGTACACTGGCTACGAAGATGATGGGCGATGCTCCATTTTCCTTGTCTGCAAACGCCAGTTCAGGACTGGCGGTCACGTTTACATCATTAACACCAACGGTCTGTACTGTGAGCGGATCAATCGTCACATTGGTTGGCGCAGGCCTTGCGAAAATTGCAGCTAATCAAGCTGGTAATTCCCAATATTTAGCTGCACCACAAATTACCCAACAATTTACTGTAACAGCTGCTCAGCAGGGCAACCTGCTTCCACCTAAAAAACTGACAGGTTATTCTTGTGATGTTGGTTGTTGGGCAGTGTCTCAAGGTGTTGGGATTCGAATCAACTGGACTCAATCTAGCAGTCCTGGTATCGTAACCAACACCATTTGGCGTGGTGATGGAACGACAGGCCAGATAGCGATATTAGCGACAATACCAGCGGGAATTCTGTACATCGACAAGACAGTAGTCAAGAACACAATGTACCACTACAGGGTTTCCGCAACAAACAACCTAGGAGTTACTAGCGCGCTCGGCAATGACACCGCAGTTAAATTCTAACGTTTAGGGCTTCTTTCAGTAAGGCAGAGTTTTAAATCGAAAATCTAACACGCAGGCTTTAAAAATGGGTTACGGGATATTTTAAATACCAATAATAAGTTGCCATCATATCGACGGCAACTTATTATTTAGAAGTTTCTATAAGATAACGCTGAACGCATTGAAATTTTCTAGCCTGCATACGAAGCCCAAAAGTACGTGCTGATGATTGGATCGTAACCCGGGTTGGCATACTTCGCAATATAGTTCTTACCTGAATATGACACGACGCTACCAGCAGCATATTGTTTTCCACCAACCCAAGGTGAAGCGCTAGCTACTGGGTTTGGAGTTGGAGTTGGAGTTACGTTGTACGCATACAAAGACCAGAAGTACGTACTTACGATGGGGTCGTAACCTGGGTTGGCGAACTTCGCGATGTAGTTCTTACCTGAATACGACACGATACTTCCAGCAGCATATTGCTTTCCCCCGACCCAAGCTGAGGCGGTAACTGTCGGTGCTGGCGTTGGAGAAGGAGTAGGACTTGGAGTTACATTGGATAAATATACAGACCAGAAGTAGGTGCTAATGGTTGGGCTATAACCTGGGTTTGCATAAGTCGCAATATAGTTTTTACCTGCATACGACACGATGCTGCCAGCTGGATACTGCTTTCCCTGAACCCAAGCGGACACACTAGTTGTTGGTGTTGGTGTTGGTGTTGGTGTTGGCACGACAGCACCGGCAGCAGTTTTGAAGATTTTGTGGAAATTGAAATCAGTTTGCGCCACACCGCTGTAGTTTAAATCTGCGAGGTTGCCAGTAGCTTGAGCGCGGTCTCTTTGAAATGCCCAGTAATAAATCCGACCATATCCATTTATCTTTACATAGTTGGCCACGGTTTGCGCATCGTTCAATGTGAAAATGACGCCGTCATCGTTCTGACCAATCATCGGCGTGACTCCCATTATTGCGCGCACTTGCGATTGTGACTTGCTAGGGAACATCGCAGCCACTTGGTTGGTCGCAGCGTTTAATGTCACAATTACAGCTTGGCCCATTGTTGATGGCGTCACATAGGCCGTAGCTCCTGCACCAAAATCCATAGTCATCACGTTAACCATGTCAATTCGTACGCCTGCTGCTATTGCTGATGTCAATAAATTTCTCGAATTAGCATCTAAGCCCTGAAAACCACCTGGTAATGTAAAACTAACCGTCATATCAGGGTACTTGGCTTGAAGCCGAGCCAATACACGTGCTCTGCGCGCTGATGTTACCGCGTCTTTCAATTGATTGCCTTCGACATCAAAGTCAAGTCGTTTTGTACCTGAATCGAGCATTAACTTCTCAATGAGAGAAAAAAGCTGATTTTCATTAGTACAGGCAGTCTCTGCATAAACTCCACCTGCACCACCAAAGGAAATGGTGAGTCTGCCACCCAAAGCAATGTAGTTGCGTGCATCTGAAAGCTTGCCTAGAAAGCCAGCATCAAAAGAACAAGCCCCATTCGTAATGGCAAAAGCAAGAACTGCGCTGTCCATTCCTGCTGCAATTTTCGCTTGACTCAAAGTGCCGCCCCAAGTATCCCAAGTTGTAAAGTACGGAGATATTTCTTGTGCGCTGACTACTTGGCTCATGCATAACGCCACAGCACCCAAAAGTGCTTTGTTGATCAACTTGAATTTGGGTAGAGTACGGAGCACTCTCAGAGCCAAAAGCGAGCCTGTTTGATATGTGCCGCCGCATAAAAGTGCTGGGGCATTATTTAGTAAAACGACCGAGTTTGAGCCAAAAGGTGGCGTATTGGTTGAAGCAGAATTATTGGCAAAAAATGAGCTATCTATAAAAGCGTTTGAAAATTTAAGTTGATGCAATGTGTTTTCCAATTAAAAAATGTTCGTTTGCGAATCGTTAATATAGTCAAGCGATCCCTTTTTCTTCTAACGAAACAATCGACACTCATTGACCGGAAGCATGCTATATAAAAATTGCAAGTGACAGTCAACAGAGATGACGAAAACAGGATTTAACTCAGACGGAAATGGATCTTAGTGGCAGAATTCCATGCATCATTTACAATTTTTTGGTCATCAAATCGTTACAAAATATTGTTAGTTGATAGAACTAAAACGCATTTTTAATAAATGCTAATTTTGAAATCTGTTGTAGGTTATTTATTTGGTATGTACAGAATTTCTTCTAACAACTTACAGCATTTAAAAATGTCTTATTACACAAGAAAATACTAAAAACAAGCTATTTAGTCGTTAATTGCTATCAAAAAAATTATTTTTGATATATTTTATGAAGATGCTGACTTTGAAAATAAACGTTGCAGATCATGCCTTCAAAAAAATACAAACATCTCGAAAACCAAAAATCATAAAAAAAAAAATTGCATCATTGCGTTACTACGAAGATTTTTAAGCATCTTTGGTATGAAACAAAGTTAGCTTTCGTTACTCTTTAGGTGTAGGAATAACACTTACACCGAACATCAGGGACAAATGAAGAGTCGAAAAATCAATTTGATGAGAATTTCCAACTCAAATTTAATGCTTACTCATCGCTTCCAAAGTTTTTCTAACTCTGTGGCAACTCAACTAATCTTCAGGTGAATATTACCTAGTTGTTTGAAAAAAACATCATATGAGACTCTGTCGAAGACGGTAGGTAGAAGAATAGTTTTACGCAAAGCCAACCTCCAATTCAGAGGAGAGGTTCAATGGATTCTTCAACTCCAATTAAACCTTTTTTACCAACCTCGACCAGACTTTGCGAGGCATTGCCACATTAAAATTTGAAAACTAATTACTACAAATACCCAATTCTGGGTATTGTTCAAACTTTTGTAGAAAGTAAGATAAAACCAAGTTACGGTTCCGCATTTAAGAAGAATCAGGCATCTCTTAAATCATGGGATGAATGCAAAAATTCATAGTTGAGAATCGATTTAAATTTAACTAAAAGATCAAAGTCGGAGTTGAGAATAATGACACATCCAGATTTTGCTCAATCGATGCAGACTACATCAAGTCCGCGGATCGCGATTTTGATTCCCGTGTATAACGAAGAGGTAGTTCTAAAAGGCACGATTGACGCTTTGCTCATTGCGGGGGCAGAGCGTGCTGACATTTACGTCGTTGATGATTGTTCTACAGACTCCACTGTGGCAATAGCACATTCTCTTAATATTAACATCTATACAGTTCCTGAAAACGGCGGAAAAGCTCGTGCTCAAGTAGCCGCACTTGCATACTTCCGTTTACTCGAGAATTATGAACGCATCATCTTTCTTGACGGAGACACAAAAGTAGACAAAAACTTTCTAATGGTCATGGTCAAAGCAGCATTAGCTGACCCTACAGTTGCACTCTACCTTGGTCAAGTAAAGTCCGTCAAAAACAATCATATTTTTTCGGCATCTCGTGCGTTCGATTACACGTATGGGCAAGATTTGGCGAAGACAGGTCAGCATAACTTCAACGTTGTGTTCGTGGCTCCGGGCTGCGCTTCAATGTACTGCACAAATGTACTTGCACAGATGCATATTGACCACATGACACTCGCCGAAGACATGGACCTGACATTGCAGGTGCATCGTCTTGGAGGCAGAGTTGTCTATCTCAGTGATGCGATCGTAAATACACAAGATCCTGCGACATTTAAAGACTATCACAAACAAGTGTTACGTTGGTACCGAGGCTATTGGCAGGTCGTCCTAAAACACCAAATATTTTCAGTTTTCAAATCAAAACAACGCATTGATTGGTACATGATAATTTTATCCCTTGATGCGATCTTCTTCAATCGCCTTATATGGCTGGGCGTGTTGTCTTACGGTTTTGGGTGGCAGATTGCTGGCATCGCACTCGGTATTGAAATAGCCATGGCTTTAGCTATTGCCATCTACGTTTCATATCGTACAAAACGGTTCGACGTGATATGGAAGTTTCCAGCGTACTACTGGCTCAACTACTTGAATTTATACGCGTTTTTACGTGCCTTTGTAGAAATTATTATTTTGCGCAAAGAGCTCCTAGCATGGAACAAAGTAAAGCGGTACAAATTCAGCGATTCACACCCAACTCAACGTTTGGACGCCCCTGGGCATTTACATCCTTGATCTATTTATGCAACCCCTGAAAAGAAACTAAAAATGAATAAGCAATATTTGGCACCCGCCCTAGCAGCCCTTTTGATTGCAGTAGCTGGCAGCGTAGTTGCAGAACCCTTAGGCTACCCCGGCAACACATGGGGTACGGTCGTATACACCCCATCTGCCAGCAACGGCGACCCCAAACTTCGTGCCGAAGGTATCGTTGAGCAGGGTATTGACTGGTTCCGTTTCGGCGACGACAAATGGAAACTCAATACCTACGCCGCCTTAGAGTATGTAATCAACTCTAACGATACGCAGTTCACGCCGGTTGTTGGCGTTAAGGTCAACAGGCGTTTCAGTGATGGCTCACTTGACTTGGGTGTGCGTGTTAAGAATGCCAATACGTTCATCAGTCCGAACGGTACCGACACAACGAGTGGTTTGCAACGTAAGGTTACGACGCAGATTTTCGCTACGTACTGGTTTGACTGGAATTTGAAAAAGGACTGATCATGATCTCTGGACCTAGTGTTGGACCGGCTCTGGTCCTTAATATCCTACTGCGTTGGCCCGTACTGATTGTGGCCAGCTTAGTCAGTGGGGCTGGCGCGTTCATCTACCAAGAAGTGGATGTTCCACCAGCTTTTGAAAGTGCTGTCACGAAGTCTGTAACTGAGTTGGTGCAGAAAACTTCGCAGCTTGCTCTGAATCTTTCACAGGAAGAGTTTGCGATAGATTTCACAATTCGAAAGCTCTTTCTAGGTCAACCGGACTCGCTGGTCCTTAACAGTCAACCTGAGCCAGTTACCTCGGCACCTAACGTAAGTCTTAAGAGTGATGATATGAAATAGTAAGTACTAGGAGAAAATCATGAAAACCAGAACAAAATCATGGAAAGAGTCCAGTTTTGGTACGCTTACAAAGTTACTGATGCTACTTGTGACTACTTCCTCGTTTCTGATCTCATGCAGCGGCAGTGGTGACTCAGCAGTTACTGGAAGCTCTGCGGTAAGTGCAAACTCGTCGATAGCAACCGATACGAGTGCAACATCATTTGAGCAAGTTGTGGACGCATCCAACCCATCAGCCATCGGTTCTGCGGCAACTACAGATCCTCGTTGGAAGCGTGAAGCTCGCGATAACAAATGGAAGCCTGGCTATGCAACTACTCCTGCGGAGATTCCCAAGGATAAGATCGGTGTTGTAGAAAAAAGCTTTCAATCTCAAGCAGCTGGAAATGGTCAAGCACCTGTCGTCATGGGTGAAACAGTTAGAGTTGCACCATCACTAACGACGATTCCGCTCGATGCCAACATTAAAGGCACGTGGTCAAATGTCTACGACTGGCCACTCATTCCAATCCACCTCACAATGATGCCTGATGGCCGACTCATGAGTTACGGAACGGACTCTGCCGGACGTCAAACCGGCAAAACCATATACGATATATTCGATCCAACATTGGGTCTAGCCAATGGACACATGACCATTCCAAAGAATACGCTTGCGGATATCTTCTGTAGCGCAAGCATTTTCTTGTCGACAACGAATCAAGTGCTGACGGTGGGAGGCGACAACTTCGACCCTGTTAGCGGATATCCACTAAATACCGGGAATAACAGCTCCACTCTCTTTACGCCTAGTACCAATACACTTGTTGCAGCCAATAATATGAAGCTTCCGCGTTGGTACGCCACAACCACCACTCTGCTCAATGGTACGGTGCTTGTTAACGGCGGTCTAGGAGGCGAAGCCTATCCGGAGCTTCGTCAGTTGAACGGGGTATTCAAGGCCCTCACTACAGCGAAGACTCAGAATCTTGACTACTGGTACCCACGTAACTGGGTAAACAGTGACGGTCGCATCTTCGGATATGACAGCTACGGTAACTACTACTACATCAATACAGCAGGAACAGGAACGCTCACAATCATTAACCAGTGGGATGTCAACCGCTTTGGTGAAGCTGGCTCCGCTGCGATGTTCTCTCCAGGAAAAATTCTTCAACTCGCATCATACTCAAACATGGCCTCGGTCATTGACATAAGTGGCGCAACGCCGATCCTGACGCCTACGACTAATATGGCGCAACAGCGTCAGGACGTGACAGCTACAGTCTTGCCGAATGGAAAAGTGTTGGCAACAGGAGGATCTGTGGTTTACAACGAACTTTCTGGCGTGACCTACACTGCTGATACATGGGACCCAGCAACGGGTGGTTGGACCACAGGTGCAGCTGGCACGATGGCAAGGCTTTATCACTCAGTTGCGATGTTAATGCCTGACGGCACAGTTCTCGTCGGTGGTGGTGGTGCTTGGGGTCCACTTAACAACACGAACGTCGAGTTCTACTATCCATCCTACCTTTTCAACTCAGGGGGTCAACTCGCCACAAGACCGATCGTTACAGCAGCTCCAACGGTGACAGATATCGGCGCGACATTCAAACTAACGGTTGACGACTCAGCCGCTCCAGTAACCCGCATTACGATGGTCAAGACTGGTGCTGTTACGCACGGTTTGAACATGGAACAAAACTTCAATGATCTAAATTTTACGCGCATTGGCAACGAATTGACCGTGCAAATGCCAACAAAAGCGAGCGATGCAACGCCGGGTAACTACATGGTGTTTGCGCTGACGCAAGGTGGAACACCATCACAAGCACGCATCATGAAAGTGAACGTGACTGGTTCTCTTCCAATTGCACCAAAAAGTTTGACTGGTAGCTTCGTTTCAGGAACAGGAGTCAATCTCAGCTGGACTCAGTCGACCAGTGCAAATATTGTGACTAATACGATTGAGCGCAGTGCAACAGCCGCAGGACCATTCATACAAGTGGCCAGTGTGGCAGCCCGCAAAACCTACACGGACCCTAACAGCACGGCTGGAACCTACTATTACCGGGTTATGGCGGTCAATAATGCCCGGATATCAAGCACTGCTTCAAACGTGGCGACTGTTATAGTCAACAATTATCCACCGCCAACAATTCCTGGGGCACCAGCGAACTTAAGCGCTGGATCGACTAATCTTCAAGTCAACCTCTCTTGGATACAAGGGAGCGGTGCAGTTTCTAATAACATCATTTCACGCAGCCTCACATCAGCAGGTCCATTCACAACTGTTGCTACTATTGCAGCGGGATTAAGCTACACCGACACTACACCCTCTGCTGGAACATACTATTATCAAGTCAAGGCATCGAACGCTGTAGGAGCAAGCACTGGTTCGAATGTGGCTTCCGTCACAACGATATCTTCGCCACCACCTACGCTTGCGGCACCGGCTAGTCTTTCAGGCTATAGCTGTGGCGTTGGTTGTTGGACTACGGATACAGGTGTTCGCTTTAATTGGGGTCTCGTGAGCAACGCTACTGGCTATATAGTTTCACGAAGCACGGTAGGTTTGAGTGGACCATGGACACTCGTTGCAACCCTTGGTTCGACGACAACCTATGTTGATAAAAACGTTACTAACGGAGCCAATTATTACTACTCGGTCAAAGCAACGGGTACGAGCGGTGCGGTGAGTCTCGTCTCAATTTTGCCATATGGTATTACATCAAATATCACACTTGCCCCAGCTTCGACCCAGGCAAACGCGACCGCAAACCCAGCAACACCAATGAGCGGCCAAGTTGTCACACTCAGTGGAGCTGCATCAACTGTAGCAAGCGGCAGAACTTTAGTTGGCTACGAATGGACTCTGACGAATGGCGGTGGAATTGTCTCCGGCTTCAATGGTGCAATCAACCAAGTCACAGCTGCTGTCACGCCATCGGCAGCAGGGTCTTTCAGCGTGAGCCTAAAAGTCACTGATAACTTAGGCGGTGTATCAAGTTTTCTGCTAACTGTCGCGGTAACGAGCGCTGGTCAAGCGGGTCCTTTCGCAATCCAATCGCAAGATCAGACGCAGTACCTCGTGATGAATTGGTGGCGCGGAGACCCCCTCGTTGAAGGTCCAAATCGACAACCTGGTATCTGTACAGGAATTCCACCTACTGGGAATTGCTTTCTTGGCGCTCGCAAAACGTTCCGCCCGATGGCATTCAACATCGCTACAACCCCTGCTGCTGTTGCAGGGCTCATTATGATGGATGCGCCACAATTTGAAAGTGGCGTAAAGTCGTACGATCATTACCGCTTGCCTGTTGAGTTTCTCAAAAATGGTTGTACGTTCAAGGTCCAACACGTCCGGACCCACAGTAATACTGAATTTCCACTGAATCCACCTGGATTGGAGATTTTGGATCATCAATTCACATTGACACAGACTCTCTGTAATTCGTATCCAACGGGAGCGATGACCCAGACTTGGCTGAATTCTTTGAACACAGCCCTCACGACTTACCTTGGCTCCAAGGTTGCCTATGCTCCCGATGCATACCCCTACAACGATCCACGTACTGGCTTAGATCCATCGCAGTAATACTCAAAAGCAAAATAAACTCTACTTAATAGAGGAGCTAAAAATGAATAAGCGTCATTTGGCACCCGCCTTAACAGCCCTCTTGATTGCGACAGCTGGCAGCGTAGTTGCAGAACCCTTAGGCTACCCCGGCAACACATGGGGTACGGTCGTATACACCCCATCTGCCAGCAACGGCGACCCCAAACTTCGTGCCGAAGGTATCGTTGAGCAGGGTATTGACTGGTTCCGTTTCGGCGACGACAAATGGAAACTCAATACCTACGCCGCCTTAGAGTATGTAATCAACTCTAACGATACGCAGTTCACGCCGGTTGTTGGCGTTAAGGTCAACAGGCGTTTCAGTGATGGCTCACTTGACTTGGGTGTGCGTGTTAAGAATGCCAATACGTTCATCAGTCCGAACGGTACCGACACAACGAGTGGTTTGCAACGTAAGGTTACGACGCAGATTTTCGCTACGTACTGGTTTGACTGGAATTTGAAAAAGGACTGATCATGATCTCTGGACCTAGTGTTGGACCGGCTCTGGTCCTTAATATCCTACTGCGTTGGCCCGTACTGATTGTGGCCAGCTTAGTCAGTGGGGCTGGCGCGTTCATCTACCAAGAAGTGGATGTTCCACCAGCTTTTGAAAGTGCTGTCACGAAGTCTGTAACTGAGTTGGTGCAGAAAACTTCGCAGCTTGCTCTGAATCTTTCACAGGAAGAGTTTGCGATAGATTTCACAATTCGAAAGCTCTTTCTAGGTCAACCGGACTCGCTGGTCCTTAACAGTCAACCTGAGCCAGTTACCTCGGCACCTAACGTAAGTCTGAAGAGTGATGATATAAATAATTGAAAAGAATCATCTTGAAATCTAAAAAAAATTCATGGAAAAAATCCACATTTGAGGGATATTTTATTTTAGCAATTTTGCTAGCAGCTGCTGGACCGTTTTTTTACTCTTCTTACTTAAATGCAAATAGTACCCCAGACGGTATGGGTTTAACGAGCTCTGAAGAGCGATTTGTCAACAAACGGGTAGCCGAGTACTGTGAGTCGGGCATTGTAGAAAAAGCTGAACCAACTTTGATCGTTCAACCCTTAGAGCTTCAAGTCCCTGTATTGGTCTATCACAGCGTCACTGACAAGGGACAACCATCACTCGATCTAATACGTCCGTTACTTTTCCGTCAGCAAATAAAGCTACTTAAAGAAAGTGGCTACCAAAGTGTTTCAGTAGATCAGTTGACTAACTATATGAATGGACGTGGAGCGCTGCCTTCAAAACCTGTCATTGTGACTTTTGATGACGGCTGGAAAGACAATTTTGAATCTGCTAAATATTTGAAAGAGCTAGACTTTGGTGCCACGTTTTATATTATCAGTAATGCCTTCGCTGACCCACAATACATGAGCGAGCAAGATATCATCTATCTTAGTCAAAACCCAAAGTTTGAGATTGGTTCTCACAGCCATACGCATTTCATGAAATGGGAGTCAAAGTTAAACACGTTGCCTCTCTGCACTATGGCTACAGAAATGCTGACTTCGAAACTTATTCTTGAGCGGTTAACCAAGAAGCCTATTACAAGTATTGCCTGGCCTTTTAATTACTACACTAAAGAAGCCGTTTTTGTAGCATCAAAATTAGGCTACACATCTACGATGTTGATTGATCCAATGACAACAAATGCTCTAGGCAACTCACCACTTTTCATGAATAGACTCGTCGTTGATGGTAGTTGCGGCATAGCTGAATTTCAAGAGATGTTGAATACAAAAGTCACAAAGGAATGCTCGTGAAACGAGTATTTCTGACAACAGCGTTAATTCTAACTGGCACCGCGCCAAAAGCTGAAACTTTCTTGGAAGACTTCTCCGAGAATTTAAACCCCAAACGATGGGTAACATCGACATGGGAAGCGCCACATAATAGCCCTAAAAACAAGAGCTCATTTTCTGCAGATCAAGTGCTTGTTAAAGACGGTTATTTGCGCCTTAAATTGTCCCAGCTTCAAAATGTAGACGGCTCAATCACTTCAATTGGCAGCGAAATCATGACTGTGGCTAAGTTCGGATACGGTACCTATACATTGATCATGAAGGCCAGTTCCAACGAAATCAATCCATTGGGTAGAGGTGATTCTGTTTCAGGTTCTATCACTGGAGTCGCCTCTTACCTCGATCAATCTGAAACGGAGATAGACATCGAAATGGAGGGAATTTCTTCACGTTCATCGCTAACTCAAACCACTACCTGGGTCGACGTAACTAAGGACAGTGAAACAAAGCAGATACCTCCTTCAAAAAGAGAAAGCGCCCTTCCTCATCACGGCTTTCACACCTATAAATACATCTGGACACCCGGAGTTGTCCGGTTCTACCGGAATGGCGTTCTCATAGCGACCCATAAGAAAGTGGTTCCTTACAAACCCGCGAAATTTCTTCTCAACCATTGGGGAACGAACGACCCCTTGTGGGGTGGCAAGGCAACACCGGGTGTAGACCGGTACGTTTTCATCAAACGATTCACTTTCAAGCCCATTGATGGTTTTTGATAAGAACATACTGCAATGAAACCAGCCAACCAAATACCGGAACTAGTTGGCATTTGAGCGCACCGTGGCTTTGATTGAAAAACACAGACATCAACCCGCCTAAAATAAGCGCTATATTCGAGCCTGTCGGATTTTAAAGTTCAGTTATATCTACTTTTAAGGAAACCCCATGAACATTTTGTACACTCTTTTCATCGGTTTGATTGTTGGTTTCATTGCACGTGCTATCAAGCCTGGCAGTGATAGTTTGGGTTGGATCATGACGGCTCTGCTGGGCGTGGCGGGCTCGTTTGTGGCAACCTATGCTGGCCAAGCGCTAGGTTTGTATGCGCAAGGCAGTGCTGCAGGCTGGATTGCCTCTGTGCTGGGCGCCATCGTTTTGCTGATTATTTATGGCATGGTGGCCAAAAAATAAATGGTAATTCAGTTTTAGAGTCTCAATATTACTGACAACAAGTTAGCTAGCGTAAAAAAGCCCGAAGCAAGATTTTGGCTTTTTTTATTACTTAACGGTATAACCTATATGCCGATCTGTAATGCAGCGCTAAAACCGCTTGAAACGTTGC
>CBDUEA010000006.1:0-14462 GCA_965365965.1 uncultured Polaromonas sp.
GAGTATTGCTCACCGCACTGACAGGCTCAATCGAAATGAAGGTTTTCGTGAATATGAAGCTGAAGTCGAACTGCCCTTGTGGAACCTTGGTGTACGCGCTGCTGCCCAAGCCGATGCTTCTGCTCAGCGACAAAGTTTTGACGGCCAATTTGTATTTGCCAAACTGAAACTGGCTGGCGAACTGCGGCTACTTGCAGCCAATGCAGCCAATGCCCAGGTTGAACTGGATTTAAACAAGCGCAAGTTACTGGATGTGAATGTGCTTGCTCAAGACTTGAGCCGTCGCGTTAAAGCGGGTGAAAACGCTCGCGTCGACAGCCTGCAAGCCCAAGTGTTGGTGCTGCAGGCACAAGCGTCCGTAACCCAAGTTGAAAGTCAGTTGATGCGCCTGCAAAATCAGTGGCGTAGCCTAACCGGGCTGGCAGCTGTTGCGTCTCTGGACGAAACGTCTTTAAACCTGACCGCCAATGAGACGCAAGTCGTGTCCGTCTCAACAGATCACCCGGCACTTCGCTATGCACAGGCGCAATTCGGCGCTGCACTAGCCAAACTGGCACTTGTAGATGCTGACAAGCGCGATCCAATGTCGCTAGGTGTCGGTGTAGGCCACGAGCGAAGCACTTTTGCGGCAGCTAATGAAATCAAGCTGCGCATTGCCTTGCGTATTCCACTAGGCGGCGAGAATCGCAATGCACCGCGCCAGGCCGCGGCCAGAGCTGAACTGGACGCCGCACAGGCCGAAGCCGATGCAATAGAGCGGCAACTCGCCGCCGAAATTTCCGCTGCCGCCAATGATCTACGATCCGCACTTGTCGCCCAAACTGCTGCACGTGAAAGAGTTCGCCTCAGTACTGAAGTACAAACGCTCATCACCAAATCATGGAAGCTCGGTGACAGTGACCTGCCCGCACGGCTTCGTGCTGACAACGAGCAATTTGAAGCCAGTCTGTTACTAGCCAGAGCCACCGTTGATGTACAGCGCGCCATAGCCAACCAGAACCAAGCCCACGGATACCTGCCATGAACATCAAAAACCTCATTCTCATCCCATTTAATTTGTCAAATTGGTCTCCAAATCAATGGATACGTGCGCAAATAGCTTTTCTTTTCATGGCACTTTATTTAGTGTTGATAGCCCTTGTTAACCCTGTATGGGCGGGCGAAGGACACGATCACGACGAAGTTCCAGCCGCCACTTCAGGCACGGTCGCGCCACGCATGACCAGCCATTCTGACTTGTTTGAAGTAGTCGGTCTAGTTGAAGGCAATGAGCTAAAGATTTACTTAGATCGCTACGACACCAATCAGCCAGTGACGGATGCCAAAATTGAAGTCGAAGTAGGCAGCATCAAAGGCATCGCTGCCGCTCAAGCGGACGGCAGCTATCGCTTCAAGAACGATGTGTTTGCCAAGCCGGGAGAATTAGCTGTCAGCTTGACCGTACTGGCAGGAAAAGACGCTGACCTGCTAGTAGGCGACTTGAAAATTGGTGACCTAGATGATGGCCATGCACATATCGAGGCCAACAAACCATGGCTGGCCTGGGCAGCGTACGCAGGCGCTGCACTGTTGCTCGTAGCCGTCGTGTTTGTAGTCTTACGAAGACGCAAAGGTGCCTCTGTGTTTTCCTCAAACGCTGCATTTTTACTGGTTGCTTGTACTTTAATTTTAAGCGCTACAGCCTCTTTCGATGCCACAGCAGGAGAGGGGCATGACCATGGCGAAGTGCCCACGGCTGCAGCAAATGGCAATGCACCCAAACGTCAAGCCGATGGTGGTGTGTTTTTGCCCAAGCTGTCACAGCGTCAGTTAGGCATTCGAACGATTGCAGTTAAAGAAACAAATTTACCCAAAACCATAGAACTGACGGGCCGTGTCGTGGCTGATGCTAACGCAGGCGGAAAAGTACAGCCGACACAAGCTGGTCGTATTGAAGCAGGTCCACGCGGCTTGCCCACCCTAGGCCAGACAGTACGCAAAGGTGAAGTATTGGCTGTAGTGCGTGCATCCAGCAGCGCGATTGAACGCGCCAACCAACAGTCGCAAAGCACTGAACTTAATAGTAATCTGGACCTGGCAAAAAAGCGCCTAAGCAGGCTTGAGCAGCTTGAAGGCACCGTGCCGGCCAAAGATATTGAAGCTGCCAGAGTGGATGTACGCAGTTTGCAACAACGTTCAGGAGCCATCAGTGCCAGCGTGGTCGCGCTTGAGACGTTGGTAGCGCCAGTCTCTGGTGTCATTTCTAGCTCCAATGTAGTGGCTGGCCAAGTCGTGGATGCACGTGAAGTGCTGTTTGAAATTGTTGACCCTGCCCGCCTAAGCGTGGAAGCCAGCGCCTTTGATGCCGCCCTGCTAGTCAATATCGCGTCAGCCAGTGCCAGCCCGACAGCGGGTATAGATGTTCCACTGGTTTTTGTCGGAGCAGGACGTTCCCTGCGAGAAGGAGCGATTCCCGTCTTGTTCAGAACCGCAGTGCATAAAAGCGGCAGCTCTGCAAACGCTGCACTCGCTGTGGGGCAACCCGTCAAGGTGTTGGTGCAAACCAAAGAACAAGTAAAGGGCTTTGCCGTGCCTGCTGGTGCTGTAGTTAAAAACGCCAGTAACCAGGACACGGTCTGGGTTCATACCAGCGCTGAGCTGTTTGTACCACGCGCAACGCGAGTGGTACCACTTGACGGTGCCACGGTATCGGTGGTGGATGGTTTGAAAGCCGGTGACCGGGTGGTGACGCAAGGCGCACCGCTAGTCAACCAAGTGCGATAAGGCGGACACCTTCATGTTTGAAAAACTCATACGCTCGTCTTTGGGCAACCGATTGATGGTGATCGTGCTGGCTGCAGTCTTGATGATTGCAGGCGGTATGACGCTAGTCAAAATGCCCGTCGACGTGTTCCCAGATCTAAACAAACCCACCGTCACGCTGCAAGCCGAGGCGGGCGGCATGGCGCCTGAAGAGGTCGAGCAACTTATTACAGGACCGCTGGAAGTAGCCATGGGCGGCATACCGGGTGTGGAAAGCATCCGCAGTGTGTCCAGCGTCGGCTTGTCTTTTGTATACATCACTTTTGACTGGTCTACCGACATTTACCGTGCCCGCCAAATGGTTGGCGAGCGCTTGCAATTGGCTAGGGAGCAACTGCCGCAGGGTGTGCAGCACGTTGGTATGGGGCCGATCAGTTCCATTATGGGCGAGATCATGCTGATTGCCCTGCCGATTGATACAGCCAAAATCAGCGCGATGGCCGTACGCGAATACGCTGATTTTGTCATGCGAACCCGCTTGCTGACTATCCCCGGTATTGCGCAAGTCGTACCGATTGGCGGCGAGGTTCGCCAGTATCAGGTGCAGCCTGACACTGCACGTATGGCCGCACTGGGCGTGACGTTGGACCAAGTGACCAGCGCATTGAAAGGATTTTCAAGCAATACCAGTGGCGGTTTTTTTAAAATGAATTCACCGGCATTTTTGTTTCCCGATATTTGGCGCACTACACGCATTGAAGACCTCGAACGCCTGTCCGTGGCTTTTAAAAGCGGCAAGTCGATTCAACTCAGCCAGGTGGCTAACGTCAAGTTTGCGGCCGCCATCAAACGCGGTGATGCGGGTCTAAACGGCCAGCCTGCCGTGATTTTGGGGATACAAAAGCAGCCAAGTGCAGATACCGTGAAATTGACTCAGCAAGTTGAAGCTGCTTTGGACGAGCTTAAAAAAGGCATGCCAGCCGGTATTGGGCAAGCCAAAGTCACCATGCGCCAAGCCAGCTTTATTGAATCCTCTGTGAATAATCTTAAAAGCAAGCTCATGCTGGCATTTGCCGTCGTGGCGGTGGTTCTGTATTTCTTTTTGGCGAATGTGCGTACTACAGTTATCTCGCTGGTGGCAATTCCAATTTCATTCATGGTCACGGTGCTGGTTTTTAAATACCTAGGACTATCGATCAACACTATGACGCTAGGCGGGCTCACGATTGCGATTGGCGAGTTGGTTGATGATGCCGTGGTGGGGGTCGAAAACGTGCTGCGCCGCTTGAAAACCGATCGCGCTGCCCACCCAGCCAAGCGCATCGGCCCGCTGGAGCTGATTGCAAAAGCCACGCTTGAAGTGCGCTCTGGCATTGTGATTGCCACCTTGATCGTGGTACTGGTATTGGTGCCGCTGTTCTTCTTGCCGGGTGTTGAAGGCCGGCTGATGCAGCCGTTGGCCATCGCTTACATCGTGGCCATGTTGGCCTCGATGATGGTCTCAGTCACGGTCACGCCCGTGATGGCGTATTACCTGCTTCCCAACCTCAAAGGGCTCGACCATGGCGACACACGTCCGCAAGCCTGGCTTAAAAAGCACTACACAACTGGTCTCCAGAAAGTACTGAACGCACCGAAGGCTTGGGTAGCAGCCGGGGCAGCAGCTGCGGTGCTGGCGATAGCATCGGTGCCATTTTTTCCCACCACGTTTTTACCGCCTTTCAATGAAGGCGTTGCCTTGGTGGGCTTGCGGCTTAACCCAGGCACAACGCTGAATGAATCGGTGCGGATAGGTGCGATCGCCGAAAAAGCCTTGGGCGCTGTACCTGAGGTCGAGCACGTTGGCAGGCGCTCGGGCCGCGCCGAGTTGGACGAGCATGCCGAAGGCGTACACGTGTCTGAACTGGATCTCAAACTCAAGCGTAGCGACAGAAGCTTAGAGAAAATCTATGCTGATATTCGTAGCCGTATCGCCTCATTGCCCGCCGCCATCGGTATCGGCCAGCCGATCAGCCACCGGATTGACCATATGCTTTCAGGCGTGCGCTCGCAAATCGCCATCAAAATTTATGGTGACGACCTGGACACATTGCGTGCGCAGGCGGAAACACTGCGTCAAAAATTCAGCACCATACCCGGCCTGATCGATCTTGAAGTTGAAAAGCAGGTGCTGACCCCGCAGATCACCGTCAAGGTCGATTACGACCGCGCTTTGGGTTTGGGTATCCCGCCTGCCAAGCTGCTGCAAGAGTTGCAAACCCTGATTGACGGCGAAATCATCACCCAGGTCATTGAAGGTAGCCGGCGGTTTAACCTGGTCGTGCGTTTGCCTGAATCTTCACGCGGCCTTGAAGGCCTGAAAACCATGATGATTGACACACCTGGAGGGCGCGTGCCGCTGGCTCAGTTGGCCGAAGTAATGGAGTCAGACGGGCCCAACCAGATCAGCCGCGACGATGGGCGGCGGCGTATTGTGCTTGCTGCCAACGTGCAAAGCCGGGCGCTCAGCGATGTGGTGAGCGATATACGCGCTGTTGTTGCCGCTGCGTCGCTGCCCGAGGGTTACTTCATCACCCTGGGTGGACAATTTCAGGCGCAAGAAGAAGCATCGCGTCTGATTGGTTTATTGTCGCTAGGATCTATAGCGTTGGTGTTTTTGATTTTGTACTCGCGTTACCGCTCAGCTGCGCTAGCAGGCATCATCATGGCTAACATTCCATTAGCTCTGGTCGGCGCAGTGATTGGCCTTTGGATTTCGGGTCAACCGCTATCGGTTGCAGCACTTGTGGGATTCATCACTCTAGCAGGAATTGCTATTCGTAACGGTATTCTGAAGGTATCGCATTACATCAATCTGTGTGCGTTTGAGGGAGAAGCATTCAACACTCAGATGCTCTTGCGCGGGTCGCAAGAGCGCTTAACACCCGTCCTGATGACTGCGCTAGTCGCTGCGCTGGCGCTGGCGCCGCTGCTGTTCGAAGCTGAAATGCCAGGAACCGAAATATTGCACCCAGTAGCCGTCGTTATTTTTTCAGGACTTTTGACCTCTACCCTACTAGATTCATTTTTAACCCCTGCGATGGTGGCGCTGTTTGGCCGCAAACCGATTGAAGCACTGGTTGCTGATTCAGGTTCAGAGAGTTTTTAGTTTTTCTGTTGCGTTTTTCTTTAATTTTGAAAGGTATTTTTTTATCATGCGTCAAATTATTACTATCCGTACTGCACTGCTCGCTTCATTTATGGTTATCGCTAGCGTTTCTGCAATCGCTGCAGGCGAGCACGGCCACGCGCCAAAATTCGGCGGCATAGTCGTAGAAACCAAAGCGGGCGATATGGAAATCGTAGCCAAGCCCGATAGTATCCAAATTTACATCACCGACCACGGCAAAGCTCTGAAACTCGATGGCGCAAAAGCCAAAGTGACCTTGCTAAACGGCACTGAAAAGTCTGAAGCTGCCTTGGTACTGGCAGGAGACAAGCTGGAGGCCAAAGGCGCTTTTAAGGTCGCAAAAGGAACCAAAGGCATAGCTGTGATCACTTTGGCAGGCAAGCCGCCCGCCACCGCGAGGTTTGAAGTTAAGTAGATGCGGCAATGTTGGTCTACAACCCTCGTGATCCGATAACCCAGTGATCAAGAAGGACTTACAACCCGTACGACTTGACCTTGACGTGACTTTAAGGTTTCTAATTTAGTTATGGAAAATAATACTATGACCGAATGCTGCGATAAACAACATGACGCTAATCCCCAGGTCACTGTAGCGCCGTCTCCTACTGGTAGCGCAACTTTTCGGATTCCCACGATGGACTGCGCTTCTGAAGAGGCGGATATTCGACGTGCGCTGGAAAATGTGCCCGGTATTCGTTCACTAAACTTTCAGTTGGTGGCGCGAACATTGGCGATTGACGCATCACCAGAAGCTATTCCGGCGGCTGTCGAAGCGATCGGCAAAGCCGGCTACAAGATGCTACCTCTTGCCCCAGTAGAGGGGGGACAACGTGCGCCAGGTAATGATGAACATGGTGTGTCGACTGGTGTAACGCGATTGGTGGGTGCGCTGGTTTTGGCTGGCACTGCCGAGGCACTCAGTTTTTTTGCGCCGGATGCCCTGCCTTGGAATCTTGCAGGCATGGCAGTGGCGCTGGTGGCCATTTATCTGGCCGGGCTCGACGTTTACAAGAAAGGACTGACAGCGCTGTTTAAGCTCAAGCTAAACATCAACGCTCTGATGACAGTCGCCGTGACTGGGGCGTTCTTGATTGGGCAGTGGCCGGAAGCCGCCATGGTGATGGCCTTGTACTCCATCGCCGAGCTGATTGAGGTATTGGCCGTGGATCGCGCCCGAAACGCGATCAAAGGTTTGCTGGCCATGGCTCCGGAAGAAGCAGAGACCCGCCAGACCGATGGCAGCTGGAAAGTCTTGGGTTTGAAAGACGTGCCTCTAGGCGCGGTGGTGCGTGTTAAACCGGGAGGACGAGTTCCCTTAGACGGCACCGTAATCACAGGCAACAGCGCGGTCAACCAAGCGCCAGTGACCGGGGAAAGCATTCCTGTCGACAAAGCGTCGGGCGATACCGTCTTTGCTGGCACCATTAGCGAAACCGGCGAGCTGGAAATACGGGTCACTGCGGCAGCCAACGACTCTGCGCTGGCGCGCATCATCCACGCAGTGGAGCAAGCGCAGGCAACGCGTGCGCCCACCCAAAAGTTTGTAGACCGCTTCGCGGCTATCTACACACCAGCCGTATTTTCTACGGCATTGGGCATTGCACTGTTAACGCCGTTCATACTTGATTGGACTTGGACGCAGGCTTTGTACAAGGCCTTGGTCTTACTGGTGATCGCCTGCCCGTGTGCGCTGGTTATTTCCACCCCAGTTACCGTGGTCAGCGGCTTGGCAGCAGCGGCGCGGCGTGGCATTCTCATCAAGGGCGGTACCTATCTGGAGGATGCGCGTCGGCTCAAGGCCATCGCGCTAGACAAAACGGGCACCGTAACCGAAGGCAAACCGGCCCTGGTCGATTGGGAGGTTTGGGAGCAAGCAGACAGGGACTATGTGCGCCAGATCGCTGCCAGCATGTCAGGCCGCTCAGATCACCCTGTTTCAAAAGCCATCGCCGCCGGACTTAACTCTAAAGTGCAGCCTGTGGATGCCTTCACCGCACTTGCAGGACGCGGTGTGCTGGGCACCATAGCCGGAAAACCCTACATCCTGGGCAATCACCGCCTGATTGAGGAGCGCAAGCAATGCTCGCCCGCACTTGAGGCTTTGCTGGCTACACACGAAGAGCAAGGCCGCACCGTTACATTGCTAGCGGGCGAACATGCGGTGCTCGGCATATTTGCGGTCGCCGACACCATCAAGGAAAGCTCCCGAAAGGCTATCGCCGACCTGCAATCCCTCGGTGTGACCGCCGTTATGCTCACTGGCGATAACGCTGCAACCGCAAAAGCTGTGGCCGCTCTTGCCGGTATAGACGATGCAAGAGGCAACCTGCTGCCAGATGAAAAACTGGCAGCGATTAAGCAAATGCAGGTTCAGTACGGCACCACCGGTATGGCGGGAGATGGTATCAATGACGCGCCCGCGTTGGCTCAAGCCAACATAGGCTTCGCTATGGGCGCGGCCGGAACTGACATCGCCATGGAAACAGCCGACGTTGTGATCATGAACGACAACCTGGACAGGGTCGGGGAAACTATCCGGCTATCGCGACGCACCCATGCCATCCTGTTACAAAATATCACTCTGGCGCTCGGCATCAAGGCGGTGTTTTTTGTTTTAGCGGTGTTTGGCAGTGCAACCATGTGGATGGCAGTTTTTGCGGACATGGGAGCCAGTCTTTTAGTGGTCGCCAACGGCCTTCGATTGCTGCGGAAATGAACTGGAAATTTTGTACAGATATTTTGACCGTGATCGATCAAGGTTCGACATGGGTAATTACTCAGGTGCACGCCTATGGAGAGCAAGTTAGACCTGCCGACAAGACTCGCGCAATATCGGCCACTTCCACATATTCGCAAATTTTGCGGCTTTGTAAAAACACGAGTTCGCATTGTTTTAGTGCACAGGCTCGGCAATTTGAGCACCGTATGACACCTAGTCGACTTTGCATTTGCACAAATTTATGGTCGAGGACAAGCATCCGAACTCGGCGTCTTGATTCAAATTTTAAGGAGTATTCATGAAAGTTCACCGGCTTGATATCGCGGCCTCACTATTGACGGCAATTAAAACTGCATGTGTTGTCGCGCTCTTGGCTGCAACAGGATGTACCACCCTGTACGAAGGAAAATATGATTTTTCGGAAGGGTGGCGCGAAGCACAGGTTATCCGAATTGCCAAGGCATCTCAAATCGAGACGCCACAATTTTCTGACTGCAGGCAGAAGTCTCCAATACAGCCAGATGCAAATACGCAGTTTGCATTATTGTCTTATGAACACCTTGGGCGTACCCGCAAGCGAGTCGTTCAGTCACCACAAGATATTGACCTCCATGCTGGTGAACTCGTGTACATGAACATCACCACTTGCAGCGGGGGAATTGTCAAGCGTCAAAAGTAGCGCTAATCAGCATCTCCTCTTCAATTCACACTCAAATTATTTTTGGTGGTAGGCCTTATCATGGTTTACTGCAGGCATTTAGCGTGTAGGAGGTCACCATTCCGTGCTTCAGCTCCATACTCCATTGAAATTAAGGTTAATGAAGTGTAGGAATGTTGACACAAGGTGTACGACGACTCGCAGGATCGGACACAAGTGATTCAGACGTTGAGGCTGACAGAGTTCAGTACCCGTAGCGTAACATGTCATTTTTGAGCCTATATTCCTCCCGCAAGCTGAAGCGATTAAGAGTGTACCCAGCCGACCTTAAGCCCGAGGTGATACCGATTCCGACGACCTTGTAATACTAAGTTTCTATGACATGGCAGCTTTTTATACGAATCTCACCGGTAAGCCTGATAGCATCTAAGGTTAAATTTTATGAAATCTTAGTGCTTAACACTCCTTATCAGTGAAGTTTGAGTAGACTATTCCTACCTTATGCGGAAGTTGTATCGAAAAACAGGTAAGTCCTGCGGTCGAAGTCACCCAGATTTGACCTTGGTGAGCCTGAACAATTGCTTGTGAAATGGCCAGCCCTAGCCCAGCTCCTTCTCCGGTCGCGTGTTGGCGAGACGGGTCAGCGCGGTAAAAGCGTTCAAATAAGCGTGGAAGATGCTGCACAGGAATGGCTTCACCGGGATTCTCCACCCTCACAATGCAGCGCTCCTCGGTACATTCCAGAACCACCTTTATGGTGCCGCCCCGAGGCGTATAGCGCAGCGCGTTCGAAAGTAGGTTGCTTAATGCACGGCGCAGCATGAGTCGGTCGCCGTGGACCGAGCAATGGCCGGATAATTCCAAACGCACAGCTTCTTCTTCCGCAAGGGCTTCATAAAAGTCAAATAGCTCGTACACCTCACGCTCCAAGTTCACCAGCTCGCTATTTGCCTCCATCAGTGCACCGGTTTTTCCGGCATCTGTTTTGGCCAGAAACAACATGTCTGAGATCATGCGCGTCAGTCGTTCAAACTCTTCTGCGTTAGACTCTAAGATCTCGCGATAACTGGCAGCGTCGCGCGTGCGAGACAATGACACCTGCGTCTGCATCATCAGGTTGCTAACGGGCGTGCGCAGTTCGTGAGCGAGATCGGAGGAAAAGTCGGATAGTCGTTGGAAGGCAACTTCCAATCGCGCCAGCATTTCATTCAGAGAAAGCGCTAACTCTGCCAGTTCGGGTGGAATCGACTCAACCAGTAAGCGCTGATCCAGCTTATGGGCCGTTACCTCGGCAGCCCTATTACGCATCGCGCGCAACGGAGCGAGTCCACGCTTAGCGGCAAACCAACCCAAAATTCCGGTGGCAATGGCAGCACACCCGACAAACAACCACAGAGTTTGCATGAAAGTACGCATGAAGGCTTGGTGGAGCTCGATATTGATGGCGACTGTTACCACCAATGGTTGCCAGTCGGGAATAGCGGTAGAGATGGATCTGGCCATGCCGCGATAGGTGTGTCCTTCATGGGTCCAAGTTTCTAGGCGCCTAGCAGAAACATTGCTACCTTGTATTTGCCAAGTCTGTGAAAATTTGACATGAGGTGATGCCAACAGCACCTCTTTGTTTGGTCCGAGTACCTGTACGACCAACTCATGATGGCCAACCAAAGCATCATCTAACAACGCGGGAAGGTGATTGAAATCGACTGGTGTGGATACGCGTTCAATGGCATGCTGGGCCAAAAGCATTTTTCCAGCCAATGCATCACGATCTTGCTCTTCAAAATGCTGCTCTATGGAGTTGCCAATCAACCAACCCAAGGCCAATAGAACCACGCATGATCCTATTGCAAACAATAGTGTAAGTCGGGCGGTCAGTGAGAGCCGCGCCCTCATGCTTGATCTGGTACTTCCAGCACATAGCCCATACCACGCGCAGTGCGAATGAGTTTAGGCTCAAACGGGTCGTCGATCTTAGCGCGTAACCGGCGAATCGCGACTTCAATCACGTTCGTATCGCTGTCAAAGTTCATGTCCCACACTTGAGAGGCAATCATGGAGCGAGCCAATACCTCCCCCTTTCGGCGCAACAGCAGTTCCAACAAGGCGAACTCCTTGGCTGTGAGTTCAATGCGGCTGCCAGCACGGGTCACGCGTCTGCGTATCAAATCCAATTCCAAGTCCGCCACAATTAACACATTAGCCTCAAGACTACTTTTGCCCCGCCGCAGCAGGGTGCGCACGCGAGCCAGTAACTCAGAGAATGCAAAGGGCTTTACTAAGTAGTCGTCAGCACCCAACTCCAAACCTTTGACGCGGTCTTCCACCTGGTCGCGGGCAGTTAAGAACAGTACCGGCATCTCCTTACCGCTTTGCCGAAGGCGTTCCAAAACCTGCCAGCCGCTTAGACCTGGTAGCATCACGTCGAGCACCATCAAGTCAAAGTCGCCGGTCAATGCCAAGTGCAATCCGTCGACGCCATTGACAGCCAATTCGGTCACGAATCCCGTTTCGGTCAGTCCTTGTTTGAGGTAATCACCTGTTTTTTGTTCATCTTCAACGATTAGAATTTTCATGGGAATGGGGGGGCGCATGTTGTACGTATCGTCATTATGTGCTTCGTTGGGACTCAAGTCGTAAACTGACAAAACTGTAATGGGACGGTCATCTAGTCGACGGCATCATCGTTCCTTGACGGTTTTAACTAGCACGAAATCCTTGAATGAATAACGCCATTGCCCTGTCCACGTCAAACTCTGTGGGTGGTTTTAAAAGTCTGAATGATTGACAAGAATATTTGTCAATTGAAATTGATAAAGCTCGAAGTGAATATCCGGTGGTCGTGTCATTACAGCCTGCTTAGAATTGGTGCTTGTTTGGTGTGACCATGCGAAGCGCTACGCAACAGTGCCATCACCAGCTTTGGTATCGCTGGCCACCAAGACAGTTGGCACACTGAACACTTTTAAAAAATAAGCAATTAGATATAAAAAATGTAGCAATTGAAGGAAATCTTCGAAAACTAAATATGACGCAAATGTAATGTGGCAGTCATCTTGCTCACGGTATGGTCGTTTTATACTGGATACAAGTTTTCAAATTAGGAGTTAGATAATGCAAAAAGTTATCACTATGAAACGACGTCAATTGCTGGGTGCAGCCCTGTTGTTGCCTGGATTGAGTGCATGGGCGCTACCGGAGCGCATCGTGGTTGAAGTCTGGAAAGACCCTAGTTGTGGTTGCTGCAAAGACTGGGTGGCCGTTTTACAAAAAGCTGGAATTGTCGTCAACGTCTTTGAAACCGGCAACAACGCTATGCGCACGCAACTCGGCATACCTGCCAAATTAGGCTCCTGCCACACCGCTCGGGTCGCAGGATATGCGCTGGAAGGGCATGTGCCAGTGCGGGAAATACAGCGTTTGTTGCGTGAAAAACCCAAGGCGATCGGTCTGGCAGTACCTGGTATGCCGGTAGGTTCCCCTGGAATGGATGGTCCCGTTTACAACGGCCGCAAAGACCCGTATTCCGTGTTGCTGGTGCAGCGTGATGGTAGTACATCTGTATATCAAAGTTACATCTCATAAAAGTGAGACACGTTGAGGCAAGTCTCTAAATAAACCTGCTAGTTTGGCTTTATTGCAGTCGACTAATTGGGTGGACTTAGTCTTTCTAGACTGTGCCGAATGTGATTTGCGCCCTAGTGACTTGGGATGACATGCTTGTCTACACCTAGTTTTTGACATCTTGTTTCCGTGGCCTAGACCTTCACATTATAGGATTGCCCTATTTTATTGGGTTGCTTAGGGGCAGCAACATACAACACAAAAGGAAATAAACCATGAAAAATATTACGACAAACGCCACCTCCCGTCTGATTTTGGCCGTCTCCCTAGGTGTGGCGGGTTCTGCCGCTTTGGCTGCTGATGCCACCGATCACAGCGCGCATCACCCAGAGGGTGCGGCGTCTGCGCTAAGCACCACTGCTCCCAAGGTCAAGGCTCCCATCGCCAATACACCTGCGGCTAATGTCGCACCTTCTACGGCTATGGGTATGATGAACGCCAAGATGAAGACCATGCACGATATGCATGAAAAATTTATGGCGGCCAAATCACCGGAAGAACGCGTAGCCCTGATGCCCGAGCACATGAAGTCCATGCAAGAGGCCATGAGCATGATGGGAGGAATGGGTACCAAAGGTGGTATGGGCATGATGGGTGGCATGCAGGATAAGTCACCGGCTGAAATGGCAACAAGCCAGCAGATGATGGAGAAGCGTATGGAGATGATGGAGTCCATGATGCAGATGATGCTGGACCGGATGCCATCCGTACCGGCGACCAAGTGAAGACCGCACTAATGGCCTCACCAGGCGTCTCTGGTGCGCCAAACACTGAAGGCTAAATAAGATGCATATGTTTTTTGACGGTAACGCCTACATGGGCGGCATGCACGGTCTGTGGTGGATTTTTTGGGTGTTTCTTATAGGTGTACTATTCTTCACCAACTGGGGGCGATCCGAAGGCCCTCGTCGTCGACCACGTGAGACACCGCAGCAGGTTTTGAAACGGCGTCTGGCCAGTGGTGAGATCACGCCCGAAGACTATGAAAAACGCAAAACTCTGCTTGATCGTGATGCGGGCTCAGAGATCTGAAACGCCGATGCTAAGTCCTTGACTTTTACGCGGTGTAAAAGTCAAGTTTGTATGGATAGGGAAGCGTTAATAACGCCGATCACCCGCCCAAGAAAGATTAACATGAGCACGTCACACCATGATCAGCACCGCCCCACACGCGAGTCAGGCGGCTTGAACAGGCCCCTTAAAACCGCGTTGCTGATGGCCGCTCTCATTGGCGGCTTTTACCTGCTGCGTGAGCACTGGGAGCACGTAGCGGGCAATTGGTTATACCTGTTGTTGCTGGTCTGCCCACTGATGCACCTGTTTCATGGACATGGTGGCCACGGCGATCACGCAACACCACCCGACTCACGCAAGGTATAGATTATGCAAATGTCATCACAACAAAAACATTTTGGACATGACCATCACGAGCAGCCGGCCCTCGATGGAACCGCGAAGTTTACTGGCACTTTAAAAGATCCGGTTTGCTGCATGACAGTCACCGCTCAGTCTGAGCACCACGTCTAGCATGGCGACCTTCCGTACTATTT
>CBDUEA010000007.1:0-14068 GCA_965365965.1 uncultured Polaromonas sp.
GTGTAAATTTTGACGATTTGCATGGGGGTTTCCAGGTTTTTAAACTTTTTCCATGGGTAAATTAGCGCCTAGCCATGCTTTATGGCCTCCCGCCATAGATTGTGCGTTACCATAACCGAGTTTTTTGGCAATTGATGCTGCTCTTTTTGAGCGTGCGCCACTGGCACAGACCATAATCAAAGGTAACTCTTTGTTTTTGACTGTTGCAGTCAATTTGTTTTCCAATTGGCTCAAAGGGATGTTTTTGGCGCCTACAAGGTGTCCGTTTGCGTATTCATCCGCTTCACAGACGTCAATGACGACGGCTTTTTCGCGATTGATGAGTTGTACAGCCCCCGCTGGTGTCAGGCTAGAGTCAGTTGCTCCCTGAATCAGTGGCCAAAAAAGCATACCGGCGGAGCCAATAGCAATCGCAAAGAGCATCCAATTATCAAGAATAAATTTCACGTTGTACTTTCTATAAAGAGTTAGATTTTAGAATAGAGGGTTAGCACTTTTTTATGAAGTGTCATTTAAGTCGGAATTTAGGGTCGAAATATGTATAAATTAGTTTTGATTCGCCATGGCGAGTCAATTTGGAATCTGGAAAATCGCTTCACGGGATGGACAGACGTTGATTTAACCTCTGCAGGCATGGCACAGGCGAAAAGAGCGGGCGCAGTACTTAAGCGAAATGGTTACGATTTTGACGTCACTTATACCAGTGTTTTGAAGCGGGCAACGCATACCTTATGGCATTGTTTGGATGCTATGGGTCGTACTTGGCTGCCTATCGTTCACAGCTGGCGCTTGAATGAGCGTCATTACGGCGCGTTGCAGGGTCTGAATAAGGCAGAAACCGCTAAAAAATACGGTGATGCGCAGGTGTTGCTGTGGCGTCGCAGCTACGATGTGCCACCTCCAGCGCTTGATCCAGAAGATCCGCGTTGCGAACGACGAGATTTTCGTTATGCAAAACTATTGCCTACACAAATTCCTTTGACCGAGTGCTTGAAGGACACGGTCGAGCGAATGATGCCGTTTTGGGATGAATCATTGGCGCCCGCTATTCGCGCGGGTAAACGAACGTTGTTGGTGGCGCACGGGAACTCTATTCGTGCACTGGTGAAGCATCTGGACGGCATTTCGGATGAGGACATTGTGGGTTTGAGTATCCCGAATGGGATTCCGCTGGTTTATGAGCTGGATGCGGACTTAAAGCCCATTCGACACTACTATTTAGAAGATTAGCAATGAACTAAGTGCTGAAGGCATGCTCCAAGGTGTACATTTAGCCAAATTAACGCGTTAAATCACAGGAATAGGTCATAAAGATGGGTCAAAAACTCAAAATTGCCGGTTGGATTTCCGTAGGTGCCTTGGCTGGGGTACTGACGACCGTCTCTCTTCAAACGGTGGCGCGCGGTGCTCTCGCCCCCATGCCTTTGGAGGAGCTCCAGCAACTCGCCAATGTGTTTGGCTTGATCAAAAGCGATTATGTCGAGCCTGTTGATGAGAAAAAGCTGATTTCTGACGCTATTTCTGGCATGGTGGCCAGTCTGGACCCGCACTCTCAGTACTTCGACAAGAAATCCTTCAAGGAATTTCGTGAAGGGACCTCAGGCCGTTTTGTTGGCGTAGGTATTGAGATTAGTTTTGAAGATGGTTTGGTCAAGGTGGTGTCGCCGATAGAAGGCTCGCCCGCTTTTCGTGCAGGACTCAAATCAGGTGATTTGATCACCAAAATTGACACGACGGCTGTGCGTGGTTTGACCTTGAACGACGCGGTTAAGCGCATGCGTGGTGAGCCTAACACCAAGGTAATTTTGACAGTCTTCCGAAAAGACGAAAACCGCAGCTTCCCAGTCACCATCGTTCGTGAAGAAATCAAAACCCAATCGGTGCGCGGCAAGGTGATTGAGCCAGGTTACGGCTGGATTCGTTTGTCACAATTTCAAGACCGCACGGTTGAGGATTTCGTGAAAAAAATAGAAGAAATTTACAAACAAGACCCAAACATCAAAGGCTTGGTACTCGATTTGCGCAATGATCCAGGGGGTCTTTTAGATGCCGCCGTGGCTGTATCTGCTGCTTTCTTGCCAGAAAACGTGTCGGTGGTGACTACCAATGGGCAGTTGGCTGACAGCAAGTTCAATTACAAAGCAGCGCCAGAATTTTACTTACGCCGTGGCGGTGCAGATCCGCTCAAACGCTTGCCTGCCGCCTTGAAGAATGTACCTTTGGTGGTCTTGGTTAATGAAGGTTCGGCCTCTGCCAGTGAAATTGTGGCTGGCGCTTTGCAAGACTATAAACGGGCAACTATTTTAGGCAGCCAAACTTTCGGCAAAGGCTCTGTGCAAACGGTGCGTCCTTTAGGCCCGGACACAGGTATCAAGTTAACCACTGCGCGCTACTACACCCCGAGTGGTAAGTCGATTCAAGCCAAAGGTATCGTGCCTGATGTGATGGTGGATGAAACCGCTGAAGGGAGCCCATTTGCTGCTTTGCGTACTCGTGAGGCCGATTTAGAGAAACATTTGGAGAGCGGCCAAGGAGCTGTTTCCGTAGATGCCAAAAAAATCGAAGCGCGTGAAAAAGAACGTGAAATAGCCTTGAAAAAGTTGGAAGAAGAGGCCAAAAAGCCTGTAGTCGAACGTAAATCACCTGAGTTTGGTACGGATAAAGACTTTCAATTGGCACAAGCGATCAACCAACTCAAAGGTCGGCCGGTGTTGATCAGCAAAACCATGGTTGAGCGAAAAGAAGAGAAAAAAGACAACTAAATTGCGCTGTACGCGGTGATCAGATGAGCCACATGACAGATGACCAGCTGCTGCGGTATTCACGGCATCTCTTGCTGAATGAATTAGGGGTGGAGGGGCAAGAGAAAATTTTGACGGCCAGAGTTTTGGTGATTGGGGCTGGCGGTTTGGGCTCTCCCGTTGTCTTGTATCTGGCTACTGCGGGGGTGGGTAGCATCACCTTGGTCGATAACGATGTGGTTGATGTTACAAATTTACAGCGTCAAATTGCACATAATTTAGCTGATGTCGGTACAAATAAAGCGAAGTCTGCTGCAAATAAGGTAGCAAAAATTAATCCTGATGTGCTAATCAGCACAGTGACCGAACGTGCAGATGCTCGCATGTTGGATGCCTTGGTTTTAGAGGCGGACGTGGTGGTTGATTGTTGCGACAATTTTGCGACACGCCATGCCATCAATGCCGCTTGTGTTGCCCATCAAAAACCACTGGTCTCAGGAGCTGCGATTCGTTTTGATGGACAGATCACTGTCTTTGATGCTCGTCAGCCAACGTCACCTTGCTATGCTTGTATCTTTCCGCCCAATGATGAGTTGGAAGAAGCACGTTGCGCGACGATGGGTGTTTTTGCGCCTCTGGTGGGCATCATTGGTTCAATTCAAGCCGCTGAAGCATTGAAGCTCATTTGCGCTGTTGGTAACGCATTAACGGGCAGGTTGCTCATGCTTGATGGTCGTGACATGGCTTGGAGCGAGGTGCGCTTTAAACGGCAAGCTAATTGCGCCGTGTGTGGCAAGACCCATGCGTCTTCCTAAATACACGCGGCTCCATGGCTGATGCAGTGGTAAACAAGCCCAGACGAGCAGTTTGAGCGAGCTGCTCTTGCACCGCATACATGCCAGCGCTGTGCCTGTAGTGATAGGACCATGCATGACCGTTACTGACCATCCAAGTGCCTACATCTATTTGGTTCAATGTGATTTTGGCGATATCGCGACCATAATCGTCAACACGTCGAGAGTTTACGGTGATGGTTTGTTTGGCCAGCAGTTGCGTTAATGCAGCTTTCGATTGAGCGCCATACAGCTGGCAAATTTCCGGCGCATCAATCCCTTCGATCCTGATTTTTCGTGGCTTATCAACAAAATTAAGTGTTTGTGCCGTCAGCGGCTGAACCCATAGCGTGTCGCCATCGGTGATGTACGTCACTTTGCCTTGCCAAGATTCACGACTATATGCGCTCGTAGAAACAAGAGGGTGCAAGCAAAAAATGAAACAAAGGGCAGAGACACGATTCAACATATCAATATCGTTTTCCGATGATCCACAAACCGGTGCGCATTAAGCCATAAGCTATTCGATCACGAAACCGTTGAGCCCATGGGCGACGTGCAAATTGCTCAGCATCAATACGAATGCCCTCTCGTTGCATGGCTTGCAGCAACCGTTCACGTAAGTTTTTTGCAAAGTCTGCATCGTGGACGACAATATTTGCTTCGCGAGCTAACAACAAACTTAAAGGGTCTAGGTTTGATGATCCTACGGTCGCCCAAACACTGTCGATAACCGCTACTTTGGCATGCAAGTAACTGGGTGCGTATTCGTGAATCTCTATGCCCGCAGCCAGCAAAGAACCATAGACAGGTCGCACTGCGTGGTACTGCATGAAATATTCATACTTGCCTTGTAATAGCAGTTGTACTTTTACGCCACGTCCTGCCGCATGGATCAAGGCTTTGCGTAATTTTGCACCTGGTAAAAAATAGGCATTAGCAATGATGATTTCTTCACGAGATTCGCCAATAGCCTTGAGATAAGCGCGTTCAATTTTTGAGCGATTGGTGACATTGTCACGCAGTACCAAATACGCTTTAGTTAGCAGTGTTTGGTTTGAGGCTTTCCTCAGCCGATATCGATTTGGTTGGTGCGTTAAAAAATCGAAGGCACTTAAAACTTTATTGGGTGCAGCGAGTTTACTAAGCTCACGTAGTTCAATCATCGCACCCGTTGTTTTGCGCTCCCACAACTGACAAGTAATTGCATGAATGGTGACCGCCAATACGCCCGTAACGCGCACACAAAAGTCAAAACGTGCAGCACTCAATTCGCCATAATTGGGGTCGTAATAATCATCCAAAACATTGATGCCGCCGCAAAAAGCAACAACTCCGTCAATGGCACACAACTTGCGGTGTAAGCGACGCCATTGACTAGGGATGAAAATACCAAGCGTCACAATCGGTTCATAAATAAGCGTTTGAACACCAGCAGATTTGAAACGTTCGACCCATTCGGCGGGCCAACTGGGTGTCCCAAAACCATCAACCATGACGCGTACAGTGACGCCGCGCTGCGCAGCCCTTTCGAGAGCGCATGCCACATCAGCACCAGTCGCAGTCAGGTCGAAAATGTAGGTTTCCATCTGTATGGTGTATTGAGCATGATCAATACTGCGCACCAGTTCTGGAAAAAAAGCGGTGCTACCTTCTAGCAATTTCAAAGAGAAATCGGGAATTGCAGGCGCTTGCTGACTGGAAGCCATGCTTTAGAAATTCGGGAATGCAGGGGTAGTTATGATGCTGGTATCTGGAACAAACACATTTTCAGAAACAAAATCAGCAATCAAAGGCAGATGATCGGACATTTTTGCCCAAACCTGACCTTTGGGAACTTGAGCATCTGAGGACGTGAGGTAGCGTGCACACACATAATCCAACTGCACGATAGGTAAGCGCGCTGGGAAGGTGTGCAGTCGCTTGCCAAAGTTGGTTTTTGCATTAAAGGTATGTAGGTCGAGCGATTTCAAGGACGTCAAACTGGCAGCTCCCCAATCATTAAAATCACCAGCCACGAACAAGGGCGCATCGCTAGGTATTTCACGTGCAATGAAGGACATCAATTGTTGAATTTGTCTACGCCGGCTGGCTTTGATCAGTCCTAAATGGACCACGATCACATGTATAGGTAATCCATGTACGAGAACTTCTACATGCAATAAACCGCGTTGTTCAAACCGATGGTCAGACATGTCCTCATGCTGATGTTTGATGATGGGCCAACGTGATAACAAGGCATTGCCATGCTCGCCGTGTTTGGTGACGGCATTGGTTTGATAAATGGCAGAGTAACCTAAAGGGGCTAAAAAGCTTGCCTGCTCCTCCACGGGCCAATGGGAAAAGCGCTTGGCCTCTCCGCGATGCGATTTTCGCACTTCTTGCAAACAGATAATGTCTGCGTCAAACTGGTCAATGGCTAACCCGATATTGTGAATTTCTAAGCGTCGACTTGGCCCAATACCGTTAACACCTTTATGGATATTCCAGGTGGCTATCCGTATCGGGTTGGCTCGTACATTTGCACTTGATAAGCCGTTATGCGGGGTTAGCTTGGTCATGTTGCGAATCTAGTTAGCTGTAAACAGGCTTCAGCATTCGACGGAGAAAAGCACGCATCAGCGGCTTCTTTGTATGGCAACCATTGGTATGCTATGTGCTCAGTAGGGCTTAAGGTAATAATTGTTCCTGAGGGAACACAAAGACCAAATAGATGTTCAGTATTTTGAGTAACTTCTGGTGCGTAACGGTGCCGCCATTGTGGGTAAATACCGTACACATTTTGTAATTGCCAATCTTGCAAAAAGCAATCTGACCGCATCGCATCTATGCCCGTTTCCTCCCATACTTCACGGATTGCAGTATCTGCCAGACTTTCATTTACGAAGTCTTTGCTGCCAGTGACTGATTGCCAGAATGCAGTTTCTCCCGTATCCGCCCGCTTTATCAATAGCACATCAAGCATTGGGGTGTAAACCACGACCAAAACGGATTCGGGAATCTTATACATACCGACTTTGAAGAGTAATTATGAATGGGTAAAGACGGCTTTACGTTTGTTGACAAATGCGTCCATGCCTTCTTTTTGGTCAGCAGTTGCAAACAGGGCATGAAACATGCGTCGCTCAAACATAATGCCATCAGCCAGACTGCCTTCAAAGGCCCGATTCACAGATTCTTTGGCAGCCATCACTGCGATTTGTGAAAAATCGCAAATCATCAATGCTGCGCCTAAAGCTTCGTCCATGAGTTTCTCAAGGGGTACCACACGACTGACCAAGCCAGCACGCTCGGCCTCAGTTGCGTCCATCATACGACCTGTTAGTGCCAAATCCATAGCTTTGGCTTTGCCAACAGCGCGTGGCAAACGTTGCGTGCCGCCAGCGCCTGGAATCACACCAAGCTTAATTTCTGGTTGACCAAATTTTGCATTATCAGCCGCAATGATGAAGTCGCACATCATGGCTAATTCACAGCCTCCGCCTAAGGCAAAACCACTCACAGCCGCGATAACTGGTTTGCGAATACTGCGAATCTGCTCCCAGTTGCGCGTGATGTAATCACCTTTATAGACATCAGAAAAGCTATATGTCGCCATGGCACCAATGTCTGCACCAGCCGCAAAGGCTTTTTCACTGCCTGTGATGATCATGCAGCCAATCGCTTCATCGGCATCAAAGCTTTTGAGAGCTGCTCCCAACTCATCCATCAATTGATTGTTCAATGCGTTGAGCTGTTTAGGGCGGTTGAGCGTAATGATGCCAACTTGAGCTTGGGTGGTGACGGTGATGAGTTCGTTTGTCATAGTGGCTTTCGTTTGGTTTTCAAGGTTAAGGGCAGAAGTGTTAAATTTTTATCGTACTAATTGATTGAGCTGGATAATTGGGAGTAAAACAGCTAAAACAATCAGCATAACGACCAAACCCATCGCGACGATGAGCAGTGGCTCAAGCAAGGTGGCTAGGTGCATGGCACGACGCTGCACTTCCGTGCTGAGTTGCTTAGCAGCACGAGAGAGCATCAATGGTAATTGACCCGTTTGTTCCCCCAAACGTGCAAACATGCTAACGATACCCGGAAACCGTTTTTTCTGCGCCAACGCAGAAGCCAGCGGAGCCCCTTCACGCACCAAGACCAGCGCATCCATGGCGTCTGCACGCATAGCTCGGTTGTTCAAAGTTTGAGCGGCTGCTTGCAGGCTTTTAAGAATGGGAACCCCCGCCGTGGCCAGCATGGCCAGTGTGCTGGCAAAGCGCGCGGCATTGTAGCCTCGGGCTAACTTACCAATCAAAGGAATACCCAGCCAAGTAGCATCGAATTTTTCGCGAAAAGTCTCATTTTTAAGCGCTAAGTTGATGCTTATGGCTATCAACACCATCACAATAAGCATCAGCCAGCCATAACTTCTAACAAAATCGCTGATCGCCAACATAGCTACAGTTAAAAAAGGTAGTGCGCGTTTGGTGCCCGCAAACACATTCGCGACTTGGGGAACCACATAACCGACTAAAAACAACACAATGACGATAGCAACCAAAGTCACGATCGCTGGGTACAGCGCAGCACCGATGAGCTTGGATTTCAAAGCCTGTTGTTCTTCTAGATCGTCAGCCAAGCGTTCCAGTACTTGCCCTAAACTGCCGCTTTGTTCTCCCGCGCCGATGACAGCCGTGTAAATACTGGAAAATTCACGAGGATGCTGGGACAAGGCTTTAGCGAAAGTACTGCCAGCGTTGACTTCAGCGCGTAGGCTGGCCAATAAGTTGCGTTGACGTTCATCTTCGGATTCATCGGTTAATGCGGTTAAAGCACGCTCGAGTGGTAAACCAGACGATACCAAACCTGCTATTTGTCGAGTCCAAATAGCCAAGCCAGTGGAATTAAAAATACGTGAGGTGAACAGGACGATGTTTAAACCATTGCCATTGGATTGGCCTGTCGTGGCGGCATTGACAGGTTCAACAGTCAATGGCACCAATGCCTGTGCTCGCAATATACTGCGCACAGCACGTGCGGTATCACCTTCGATCACCCCTTTGCGAGTACTGCCTTGGGCATCTAGGGCTTCAAAAATATAGGCGGGCATGGCTAGTTAGCAATCAAATATTAATCACGTGTCACACGAAGCAATTCTTCGCGCGAGGTCACACCAGACAGCACCAAACGTTCGCCATCATCACGCATTAGCGTCATACCTGAAGCCAACGCGGCAACGCGGACATCTGCTTCGCTGGTGTGGTTATGGATTTGAGCACGTATAGCGTCGTTGGTTACCAGTAATTCGTAAATACCCGTTCGACCTTGATAGCCTGTTTGAGCGCATTGTTTACAGCCGGCTCCCGCACAGTGCGTGCAAATCTTACGCACCAAACGTTGCGCAAGCACGCCCAATAAGCTAGAACTTAATAAAAACGGTTCAATGCCCATGTCTGTTAAACGCGTCACCGCACTGGCAGAATCATTGGTGTGCAGTGTTGCAAGCACCAAATGGCCGGTCAAAGAGGCTTGAATTGCGATTTGAGCGGTCTCAAAGTCGCGGATTTCGCCAATCATGATGACGTCTGGGTCTTGGCGCAAGATAGCGCGCAACGCTTTGGCAAAGGTCAAATCGATTTTTGCATTCACTTGTGTTTGACCAACACCCGGCAGTTCGTACTCGATGGGATCTTCAACGGTCATGATATTTTGACTGCTGGCGTCTAGACGATGCAAAGCAGCGTAAAGCGTCGTCGTCTTACCTGAGCCTGTCGGACCTGTCACTAAAATGATGCCATGGGGCTGAGCGAGCAAGCCATTGAATCTTTTCAAAGTGTCGCCGCCCATACCAACCGCCTCTAGGCTGAGTCTGCCTTCTGACTTGTCAAGTAAGCGCAGTACTGCACGCTCGCCGTGAGCGCTGGGTAGTGTGCTCACACGCACGTCGACGGCACGCGTGCCAATGCGTAAGCTGATTCGCCCATCTTGGGGTAACCGTTTTTCAGAAATATCCAGTTCAGCCATGATTTTGAGTCGTGATATCAAAGCGGCATGCAAAGCACGATTGGGTTGAACGACCTCACGTAGTGTGCCATCCACCCGAAAGCGAACACTGGAGTGACGTTCATAGGGCTCGATGTGAATATCGCTGGCACCATCTCGCGCGGCTTGCGTTAAAAGCGCATTCAACATTCGAATGATCGGGGCATCATCTGCTGCTTCTAACAAGTCCTCTACAGCTGGCAACTCTTGCATCATGCGGCTTAAATCAGCATCTGATTCAACCTCGCTAACGACAGAGGCCGCATTCGATTCGCCTTGCGCATACGCTTCGCTGATGCGTTGAATCAGAGTGTCTTGTGCAACAGTTTGCACGCTGGCCACCTTGAATTTACGCAACACCTCAGTCAAAGCATTCCGAGATGTGGTGCTGTGCAACAGTGCGACCACATCTTGCCCATTGTCTTCAAGCAACAGTTGATTTTGGCGCGCAAAAGCGTAGGGGAGCGGGTATCTCATGGTCTGAACTTGATACTGTTTAGTTTGCCAATTCAGCGTTTGGAATGGGCCATGCAGATGGCTGCGTTGTTGGAAGTGAGTTCGGCGCTGTTGATGAACGTAAAGTTGGTGTTACCTGTGTCGGAAGAATGGCCGAATCGTTGATCGGTAAAACAATGTTGTACGATGGTTGGGCAGTTTCTTGTCCACTTCGCATCAAGTCATAACGGTCAAGAGAAAGCTTTTCAGTGGCTGCGCCATCACGCACAACAACAGGACGCAGAAAAACCATTAAATTTGTTTTTTTACGGCTGCGCGATTCTGTTTTAAACAAATTGCCAAAAAGAGGGATATCGCCCAATAGTGGCACTTGTTCTTTGTTGCCCGAGTATTCGTCTTGCAACAAGCCGCCCAAGACCACAATGCCGCCGTCTTCTACCAAAACATTGGTTTGAATCGAGCGCTTGTTGGTAATAAGGCCTGTTGCAGAGTTCACGGAAGATGCTTGAACACTGCTCACTTCTTGATAAATTTCTAGTTTGATCGTACCATTCTCGCTGATCTGAGGTTTAACTTTAAGTGTTAAGCCCACGTCTTTGCGTTCCACCGTTTGAAATGGATTGACCGTACCAGTTGTCGTACTGCTTGAGGCACTGTTGGTATATTGACCCGTCACAAAAGGAACGTTCTGACCAATGATGATTTTGGCCTCTTCGTTATCTAAAGTTAGTAAGTTGGGTGTCGATAAAATATTTCCTTCACCCGAAGTTTGCAAAAAGTTGGCAAACAAGCCCAATATCGTTTTTCCTGCAATGATGGTGCTCAAACCTAAATTCAATCCAGTCGCGGGTAAGACAGTAGGCGCAACGGTCGTGGCCGCATTGGTTGAAAACCCCGAGGCTGTTAGAGCCAATAAATTTTTACCAGCCGTGCCGTAATTGGTACCAAGTGCGTTGAGGTTGTTGTTGTCAGTTTTGCTGCCAAGCGCGTTTTGCCATTGGATGCCAAATTCAGCAGCTTTGTCAGAGTTGATCTCAGCAATCAAAGACTCTACAAACACCTGTGCGCGGCGTGAGTCAAGCTGATCTATAACCGCACGCAACTGTCGGTACTGTGGGTCAGGTGCTGTGATGATGAGCGAATTCGTGGCAGGATCAGCCTGTATTTGGCCACCGGTAGAAGGCTGTGCAGAGGCTTGTACGCCAGTGTTCGCGCCACCTGCAGCTTGGCTTGAAGGCGCTGCTGTGGGTATTGATCCAGCATTCATAGCGCCACCGCCACCACCCGCACCAGAAGTCGTCGAAGCCAAAGAGGCGCGAAGTGTCACTGCGAGTTTCAAGGCATCAGCATTCTTCAAAAAAACCACATGCACATTGCCTGCAGCGGTTTGGGATGTGGGTTGATCGAGTTTTGCAACCAGCGATTTGACAAGAGACATGCGTGCGGCATTCGATGTGCGCACAATCAATGCATTACTACGTGGTTCAGCAATCACAGTGGTTTTGACTCCTGTATCCGACTGACCGGGTGTAGCTGTGGCTACGCCTGCAGTGGCTGCACCAGAGCCCACCAAGCGTAAGACCAGAGGCGCCAACTCGCTCGCAATCGCATGTTTCAAAGGAATTATTTCCACATCAGCAGCGCCAGGAATATCGCTCGCTGCAATGATGCGTGCAATACGTTGCAAATTGTCGGCGTAGTCGGTAATGACAAGTGAATTGTTGCCTGGATTGACATTGATCGTGTTGTTGGGGCTGATGAGTGGCCGTAAAATAGGCAACAAGTTGGCCGCAGAATCGTAATTCAGATTGAAAATTTGGGTGATGATTTGATTGCCACCGCCTTTACTAGCGCTACTAGGAACACTGCCAGCAGAAACCACGCCTGTTTGCAGCTTGGCATCTGCTTCGGGAACGACTTTAGAAATACCTTGTGAGTCAACCACAACCACACCTTGTAATCGTAAAGTCGCCAAAAACTGGTTGTAAGCGACGTTAGGTGGAAGCGGTTTTTCGCTAGACAGATTGATGGTGCCTTTGACGCGAGGGTCAACCACCATGTTGCGCCCAGTGATGACGCCCATGGTGCGTGCAACTGCTTCTATCTCAGCATTGACAAAATTGAGGGTAATCGATTCCCCCTGTTTTTGTGCATATAAACTGGTTGGAGCAACAGAAAATATAACAGATGTTGCTATAAAAATTGCAGTAAATTGATGTCGAATTAACGTCTTAATAGTTGATATGGAAGGCTGCATTTTTGGATTTTTGAGAAGATGATTCAGGTTCATATAACTAGCCCAAGGTAATGATGGAGCGCGTACCAACGCGGCGTCCAATGATGTCTAAAAAATTACTCAGCGCAGCTTCAGAATTGGGTGCAGCCGTGGCCTCGCCGTTGAAACGCCAGCGGTTTCGACTAAATTGCCCACTCCCCGACAATTGCAAGCTACCGCTGAGCGTTTGCAAGCTCAAACTTGGCGTATCGCCCCCTTGCAATTTCAAGCGGTAGCTGCCCACAGGATGCAGGGTGGACAATCTTGTCGAGGCATCCAAAACGTCGAGTTCAGCTTGTCCCTCCAGCTTGAATTGCTGATCTTGCCAAGTCACAGTCAACGCTTGCGTATTTAAGTTAAGCGTGGCTTGCAAGTCGATGGTATTGAAAGGTGCTCCCAAACCCGTAAGCAGCTTGGCTGGCCAAGTTGATTGGCTGGGTTGCACCAAGGCAACACCACTGTTTATTCGAGGTGTGATCATCACCTCCAATGGTTGTGCGGTGCAGCAATCTGCCGTCAAGCTGAGTTGTAAATTCATGGGAAAACGTGGTCGCAGTCGCCATTGGATGCGTCCTGGAAGTGTTGTGGCATCACGGCTACCAACACCGCCCGACAGCACTAACAGAGCCGAACCTTGCCAAACACTGCCAGACGCATCATTCAAAACCACATGCCCCTTACTCGCACTTGCAATGCCGTAACTGAGCCACGCCGCAGGTGCAAACAAGCTGATCGCAAAGAATAAACCCAGCAAGCCGCCTATCACAGCCCATAGCCATGAAGCTTGATGAGTGCCTTGTGTTCTGATCATTTGTTAGGCAAGCTTAAGACCAAACTGCCATCCCAACCGATTTTGCTGGCATTGACGTTTCGAGTCAGTTTGACTTCACTTGGTAAAACGCGGGCGTTGACGCGTGCTTGCGTTAGCCATTGCGCTAACTCTTGCGGGTCGGCATTTTTCAAGGTCAAGGTAGCGCGTTCACCACCGATGTTCAATTGAGCCGAATTGCCAAAACGCTGAGTCACCGAGCTTTGGAGTGCTTTTTGTGCCTCATCCAAGCCCACTTTCGGTTGATTTTTTAAAGCGTTCGCTTCGGAACTCATGCTTTGCATAGCCTGAATTTGTGTATCCAAACTGCGGTGCTGCTCTGGCGCCAACTTGATTGTTTTTAGTGCGGGTGCTAAACCTACCCACCACAGCAAAGCGATGAACACCAATAAACTCCCGGTGAGTGTTAACCGCTTTTCACGCGGCTTCATTTGACGCCAGTAAGCTTGTATAGTTTCTAAGATAGGCAAGGCAGCGGCAGTGTTTTGTTCGGAGCTCATGGGTTCACCTCCGCTTTGACATTGACTTTGTCGCCATCCACTTTGAGCGAGTAGCCAAGTGGTTTTAATTTGTTTTGAAGCAGAGAGCGTTCTGCTTCCTCCAAATTGATACCTTTAAAAGTCATGGTATTTGCTATAAATTCAATAGCTGTTGGTGTATTTTTTACAACGGCTGACGTGCTAAATGAGGATAAAATAGCTTCAAAATTATGTGTCGATATAGCGCCAGTAGCTTGACGCAACAAGGCGATTTCCTTGGTCATTTGTAGTTGGGGGTCGACCACCACTTTCACATTGGGGAATGTCTGCGTTAGCAAGGTTCCAAGTTGAGCTCGTTTGGCTGCTACAGCCGATTGCTGCTTCCAAGCCCAAGCATTCAGCCCCACGATGTTGGCCAGAAGTATAAGCACCAAACC
>CBDUEA010000008.1:0-14050 GCA_965365965.1 uncultured Polaromonas sp.
GGCAAAGCGTGCATAGGCCATGCTATTCATGAAGTTCAAAAAGGGCGCCCAACCGGTTTGCATGATATAGCCGAAAGAGCCGGCAAGGAACATGCTGATGGCAATGGGCGTACGCAGCGCCATCAACGCAAACATCATGACCAAAACAAGCAGGGCAAGTTGTAGGCCGCTCATCAGTGGCCACCTTTCACGTCACCAAAGCCAAAGACGGTTTGCATCAACGCAATCACCCCCGTTAAAGCGAAACCCGGCACCATTGCGAAGTACACCACCGACTCAGGGAAGCCAAGCAACATGGTGCTGGAGTTGGTTTCCATGGAGTTGAGTCCACCTAAGCCACAACGCCACGCAAGCAGCATAAAACACAGGCCAAGCAGCAGTGTGCCCAAACGGTCTAAACGGGCATTGATTCTTTTAGGCACTTTGACCGTAAAAAAATCAATGATGATGTTGCCGCGATAAAACTGGCAAATAGGCATAAAAAAAGCCACCGCAGCGCCGGTGGCCAGTCCGACCAGTTCAAAGTCGCCAGGCACTGTTTTCCCCACCAGTTCACGCCCCACAATGCTGGCGCAAGTCAACAGGGTGACGATCGTCATCAAAACGCCGGCCAAAATGGCACAGAGTTTGGCTGATAGCTCAAGAAATTTCACTTAGATGTCTCCTCAGGAATTAATTTTATTCATTATTGGCTAATGAATTAATCATAACCTAATTTATTAAAATCTCTATGCAACTTTTACTTTGAGTTCGCCCAAACCCGCCACGCTACCGACCATCGTGTCTCCGCTGACCACTGCAGCCACACCTTCAGGGGTGCCGGTGTAAATCAAATCGCCCGCCTGCAGTTCCCAGGCTGCCGAGATGTGCTCAATCACTTCGCCAATGTTCCAAATCAGTTTGGAGACATTGCTGCGCTGGCGGTCCGAGCCGTTGACTTGCACGTAGATTTCAGCATTTTCAACATCGCCAGCCTGTGCAGCGGGGGTAATTGGGCCAATGGGAGAGGCGTGGTCAAACGATTTGCCAATACACCAAGGACGACCAAGTTTTTTCTGCTCGTTTTGCAAATCACGACGTGTCATGTCTAAGCCGACGGCGTAGCCATAAATATGTTTTTTGGCATCTGCAGCTTTGATATTTTTACCACCCGTGCCGATGCAAGCCACCAATTCAATCTCATGGTGAAAGCTCTTGGTCATGCTCGGGTAGGGCACGCTGCCGGTGGTGCCAGCATCGACCACCACGATGGTGTTGGCAGGTTTGATGAAGAAAAACGGAGGCTCGCGGCCGGTAAATCCCATTTCTTGGGCGTGCTCTACATAGTTGCGACCCACGCAATAAATGCGTTGCACGGGGAAGCGCGCCGTGGTGCCCAAGACTGGTACAGAAACTTGAGGAGCTGCTGGAATGACGTACTCGGTGGATGACGCATTAGACATGGAGGAACCTTTCTTCTTGATGGATACCCAGTGCCTCATGCACGGGTTTGTCGGAATAACTAAACAGTACACAACCATTGGTTGATGCAAAACTAGCAGTGTGCCACGAAGGAATCACAAAATGATCACGCGGTGAAAATTCAAAGCGGTCAGTGATTTGTACACCGTTTTTAAGGCTTTGGATACGCACTTCGCCATGGCCCTCCACCACACTGAAGACCGCGCCATCGGTTTGCCGGTACGGCAAACCTTTGAAACCAGCAGGTAAGCGCTGCATAAAGGTTGACATGGTGGGCATGGGTGAACCGCCCGTGAGTGGGTTGATATAGCGCAGTTTGACGCCATCCCAAGCATCTATTGGGGCGGATTGCTCTAATTTATGCAGCGCTTCACGGCTGCGCTCGTAGGGATAGCTGAAAATCGGTGACGTTAAGCCAAAAGGGGCATTTTGTTTAGCATTGACGCGTACTGGCGCCATGTTGTAGCCATATTCTGCGTAGCTGCTGCCTTCAGCACGCGTCAAGGTTTGCGATTTGGCCGGTGCATTTTCAGCAAAACCGGCATCCAAAAACCGAATCAGCGGAATATCTAAGCCATCTAGCCAGACAACCGGCTCCGTGGTGTCGCTGCCATGGTCGTGCCAGGTCCAGCTGGGTGTGATGATGAAATCGCCAGGCTTCATGGTGGCGCGCTCGCCATTCACGGCGGTATAAGCGCCCGAGCCTTCGACAATAAAGCGCAGCGCACTTTGGACGTGTCGGTGATTGGGAGCCACTTCACCCGGCAAAATCAACTGCAAGCCGGCGTAGAGTGATTGCGTGATGGCAGACTGACCGCGCAAGGCTGGGTTTTCTAGGATGAGGACGCGGCGGACGGCTTCTTCCGCTGTGATGACCTCACCAGCGCGCATCAGGTAAGGCCTGATTTGATCATATTTCCATAGCGCTGCAACACAAGGTGTAGCCGGCTGGTTGGGTACGAGGGCATGTAATTCACGCCACAACGGCGTCAAATGATACGGCGACATGTCGTCGTAGAGTTGTTGTCTGGCGTCAGTTTGTGAAGACATGGTCGGCCTTGGAAGTGTTGATGATGGTTAATGCAGTGGGTGATATTACTATGTGTACATATTATATGTATACATAGTACTTTCCCTAGGTTTACAAATCATCACCATCAGGTACAACCAGTTCGTATGTGCACTGCTTCCCCTAAACTTCTGACATGAGCCAAACTTTTAATTACCATTCTGCACCCGGTTTCTTGATTCGTCGTGCGCACCAATTTTCCATCGCCATTTTTATGGAACTGATGGCTGAGTTTGATTTAACGCCCGTGCAGTTTGCGATGCTGAACGCCCTGATGGAAGATCCCGGTGAAGATCAAATCACCTTAGCTGGCAAAGTGGCTTTTGACGCCGCCACGTCTGGCGCCGTGATTGCACGCTTGGAGAACAAAGGGCTGCTCAAACGCGATGCTGATCCCCAAGACAAACGCCGTAAGTTGCTCACATTGACCCCCATCGGTGAAAAAATGCTTGTAGAGATGAAAACGGTAGCAGGTCAAGTGCAAACGAGGCTGACCCAGCCGCTGACATCGGCTGAATCACAAGAGTTGAAGCGACTTTTGTCCAAACTGGTCGCAGGGCATGAGGCGAACAGTCAAGCGGCTGAGATTTAATCTGACTTGCACACCAAGTTGTAGTGCTCCACATTGGGCGGGCCTGCAAAGAAAGGGCCCACCATGGCGCGCCATTCAGTAAACAGGTCAGAACCTCTAAAGCCTACGGTGTGGTCTTCTAAAGTGGCCCAGAAAATCTGCAATAAATAGCGCTCGGGGCTTTCAATGCCCTTGTTCACCTTGTAACCCTGAAACCCTTTCGCGCGGGGAATGACAGTTTTCAAAGCGCGCTCGATCGCTTCTTCAAAAGCAGCTTGCTGGCCAGGTTGGATGCGGATGTCTGCGAGTTCTAGGATCATGTTTGTCTCTTTTCATAAAAGTTTTATGCCAAGTACAAACTATAAGCCATGAACAGTGGTGTGCTTGCGTTATATACCGTTAAATCCGGCTGAAATATTCTCGACGCTGAAACTCCACTTTATCTGTGGCTTGCTCAAAACGAGCCGCTTCAGCACGTTTGATGCTCACCAAGTAGTGGATGAATGCTGGGCCGAAGGCCTGGACCATGACGCTATCGGCCTGCAAAGCATCCAAGGCTTCATCCAATGAGGTGGGTAGTTTTTCGTCTTGCACCCCATAAGGAGAATGCGTCGCTTTTGGCGCTTTGAGACGACGTTCGATACCATCTAAACCGGCGTGAATTTGCGATGCGAGGTACAAATAGGGGTTCGCTGCTGGCTCGCCAATGCGGTTTTCGATGCGGGTGCTTTTGTCGCCACTTTGTCCCACCACACGCAACATGGCACCTCGGTTGTCGCGGCCCCACAGCACCGCTTGTGGTGCCAAGGCATTGGGCTGAAAGCGACCATAACCATTCGCGGTTGGGGTGCAAAATACCGTTGTGGCTCGTGCATGTTCTAGTAAACCTGCCAGGTAATGCTCGCCTACTTCAGACAAGGTGTATTGCGCATCAAACGGATCTGTGCCTTGCAAGGGTGCATCTCGCATGAAAGCATTGCGCTCGAATTTCTTGCTTTCTAAAGACAGCGGCGCATCATCTAAAGCCACTAACGATTGGTGCAGATGCCAACCGCTGGACATGATGTTGGGGAATGGCGGACGGCACATGAAGGTGGCATGAAAACCGGCACGCCGCAAAGCTTGCTTCACACTGCTGCGAAACAGCACCATGTTATCTGCCGCTGTCATAGCATCGGTTGCTTCAAACACGGCTTCGACCTGGCTGGGTCCGAATTCGACTTCGAGAGAGAGCAAAGGCAAACCCAGTGCTTGGGCGGTGTGTTGAATGATGCGCATTGGCTCGTCTGCCATGTCGTACCAAGCTTCACTTAAGAGGTTGTAGCCGGGGTGGATCATGCTCACCTTGGGTGACATGCCTGGCCATGCAGCTTGCTCAGGATCCAGCGCGTTGTCAGCAGATTCTTTGTCAAGCTTATAAACGTGCAGCTCAATTTCTAGCCCGCATTTCAGGCCATAGCCTGTACTCGCCAAGCGTTTTAGGGCGCTTTGCAGGACAAACCGGGTGTCTAATTCAACTGGCTGATAGTCTTGAAACCACAATTGCCCTTGCATCCAGCCCGTTTTAGGCGCCCAAGGCAGCGTTTTGAAGCTATGCGGGTCGCACAGTAAAAGCAAGTTGCTGGCAAATTCAAAACCTGGTAAGCCCGTAGTGCCACCCGGCTCAAACACCTTGAAGGCGGTGCGATCTGAAGTGTCTTTCAACATCAAAGTACTGACCATGCCGACGCCGTCTTCTAGCGCCTGTGCGGCTGCGTTGGCAACGAGGGTTTTGCCACGCAGCATGCCATGCATGTCACACCAAACAAAGCGAACCAAATCAACACCACTGGTTTCAATCAAGCGTGCTGTGTGCGTGAGTGCGTTTTGACGCGCTGTATCGTGCACACCGCATTGGGTGGCAAAACTATTCATCGCGCAGGTTCTGCATGGTGCGCTGTATTGAGCCAAGTCGCTGCTGCGCGCTTTGCCGCAGCTGTGTCGCGCCAATAGGCTTCCCACGTGGCCGCAGGCGCAATACCATCTACAGTGTCTGGCCCTGTAATGCCAACAAGATTCGCTGCATCAGCCACGCCGGGCGGTAGTCTGCCAGCTTGCACGGTTTCTATGGCTTTCAGCAACACCCTGCGGTTGGCCATGATGACTTTGTCTGTCGTGCCCAAATGCTCGCGTGTGCGGTCGGCAATGGCACCCATACTCTCACACGCCCATTGGTCATGCACGTTGATGTCGTTCTCGCCCATACCCAAGTAAGTTCGCGTCAATTGCTCTTGGGCATCAAAGCCCCAGTTGTTGTGTCGACCTGATTTGGGAATGTAGTCTGGCAAGGTCACGGCCTCTAGGCGCTGGTTACGCATTTGTTCTTTGTTCAGTGGCTCCGTAAAGCTGGTAAAAATCGCATACCAATAGGTATGGGTATCGTCCACCGGCACATGAATTTGCGTGATGGTGATGTGCTCTGATAACGGGATCACAAACGTGTGGGGGAAAATTGAATTCGTCACCCGCACATGGGTCAGCTGCTCGTTCAGTGGACGCAGCGTGGTCAGTTGCATGCCGTAGGGTTTGGGTTCAAAACTGATCAGCGGCTGGTCAAACTCCCGCATCACACGCGTCATGGGCCAGCGTTCACCATTGATGTCGCCAGCACTCGCCCCTCGGAACTGGCGTCCATAAGCCTCGTCCAGGGTTTCATCTGCAAAAAATCGATGTAAAAACGAAGCGTGCGCGGGGTCAATACCGACCTCAAAAGCTTGCAGCCAGTTGCAAGACCATAAGCCTTTGAAGGCAAAGGTGTGGCTATTGGGCGCTGTAAAACAGTCAAACTCTGCCAATGGTGGTGGCGTTGAGCCTTCTGGCCCTAGCCAAGCAAACAGTACACCACTTTTTTCCAGCACGGGGTAACTGCGTTGTTGGATGCGTTCACACAGCTTGCTATCAGCGGGCTCGGCGGGCGTGTCAATGCATTGACCATGGGCATCAAATTGCCAGCCGTGAAAAGGACAACGTAAAGCACCGCCATTGGCTGTTTGTTCAAAACGACCAAAAGACAGGTCTGCGCCACGATGTGGACAGTCCCGGTCTAACAGCGTCCAAGCACTCCCAGCAGGGATGCCGAGCGCTGCTGGTTGCAGTGGCACGTTCTTAAAAAGTACCAAATCCTGGCCCAAAATTCTTACGGCCTTGACGGGTCGTTGCGTCATACACGGCGCTAACGCTGGGTTGAACTCGTCAACGAGTGCGACTGGCTGCCAATAGTGCCGCATCACATTGCCGCACGGTGTGTTAGGACCGATTCGGGTGATCAGCTCGTTCTGCTCTGCTTTCATGGGGTGTCCTGCTGGGGTGAAAATGTTAAAAAAGATAGCGTTCATTGTGAAGCAGCCGACACGCTTTAGCTATCTGGTTTATGCTAATGCCATGAAACTCTACAACTACTTTCGCTCATCTGCCTCATTTCGCGTACGCATCGCTTTAGTGCTCAAGGGATTGCCTTACGATTACGTTTCTGTTCATTTGGCCAAAGGTGAGCACAAATTGCCTGAATTCGCTGCGGTAGCCGCTGAAGGCTTGGTGCCTGTACTGCAAACGGATGAAGAAGCTTTGTCGCAGTCCATGGCCATCATCGAGTATTTAGACGAAACACATCCGACGCCCGCTTTGTTACCAGCAGACGCATTAGATCGCGCTAAAGTGCGTGCTTTGGCGCAAATCATTGCTTGCGAAATCCATCCTTTGAACAATTTACGGGTTTTGAAATATTTGGTCAAAGAGTTGGGTAGCACGGAAGAGGCTAAAAACACGTGGTACAAGCACTGGTGCCGTGAGGGTTTAATGGCCTTTGAACGACAACTCGCCTTGATTGAAGCTACGCGCAAAACGCATAACGTGCCTGCCTCCATATATTGTTATGGCAGCTCCCCCACACTGGCCGATTGTTGCTTGGTGCCCCAAATTTTCAACGCCCAGCGGTTTGAGGTGAGTTTGGAAGGCTTGCCGCTGACCATGGCTGCGTTTGATGCCTGTATGAAGCTAGAAGCGTTTCAGCAGGCTGCACCTAAGAACTGTCCAGATTTTGAATCCTGATTGGCTCATTCCCAACTGGCCAGCGCCGGCCCATGTGCATGCGTTGATGACGACGCGCACTGGCGGTGTCAGTGCAGCGCCTTACGACAGCTTTAACCTTGGCGACCATGTGGGTGATCAAGCTGTTGATGTCACCGCTAATCGGCAGCTATTGCAGTCTGAGCTAGATACGAGTTTGAGGGTAAAACCTGTTTTTTTGAAGCAAGTACATGGCACACAAGTCGTTGATGTGAACACCCAAACGCCTGATGGCACAGTGGCTGATGCCTGCATCACCGCACAAACTGGCGTAGCATGCACCATCATGGTGGCAGATTGCCTGCCGGTGCTGTTGACCGATCTTGAAGGACGCTTTGTTGCCGCTGCCCATGCAGGCTGGCGTGGATTGGCAGAAGGTGTTTTAGAGCAAGTTTACAAGAACTTTTTATCTGTAGCCGGCATAAATAATGATAAATCAGCTATAAAAATAATAGCATGGATGGGGCCTTGTATTGGCCCAACAACTTTTGAAGTGGGAGGCGAGGTGAAAGCCGCCATGGAAGCAAAGCTGCCGCAAGCCGCCAACCTGTTTGAGCCTGTTTTGGGTAATATTCACCACGACATGCCAAACGATGCTTCTGCCAAATGGCTGTGTAATCTGTCTGGCTTGGCACGGCTACAACTTCAGCAGCTTGGTGTTACAAACATTTACGGTAACGACGGTAGCGCAGCTTGGTGTACGTTCAGCCAGTCTTCACGGTTCTTCTCGCACCGGCGTGACAGCGCTGTTTTGGGAAGCACGGGCCGTATGGCTGCTTGTATCTGGAGAGCCTGAGCTCTCATCAGATTCTGTATTTAGATTTTGATTTTGAGCCGCTGCTGCAATATCTTGCGACTCACGCGCTTTGATGGCTTTGCGTCTTGCAGGCGATTGCATAAGGTAAACCACTAGAGCGACTGGACCTAAACCATACAAAAAGAAGGTCACAATACCACCTAAGACAGTGCCATTGGCATTGGTGGCTTCGGCCACAGCCATCATCAGAGCAACGTAAATCCAAGCGATGACAATGAGGTACATGAGGCGTAAGGTTGTTGGTGTGATTAGAGGGTTAAGATTACTTGAAAATACGAACGAATGTACGAAGGGGATAAAGATGAATTTTCAAGCCGATGTAAAAGATGCTGGCCAAAATTTGGCACAGATGTCATCACAAATGATGTCACAGTTTCAGAAGATGTTTCAATCAGCTGGATTGCAGAATACAGCAGGTGCACAATCTGCGCTGCCGCATATCGAGTTTGACCCTGCAAAGCTGGTTGAACTGCAAAAACAATACGTTAAAGAAGCCAGCCAGCTATGGCAGCAAAGTATGCAAGCCAGCACGCCGCTCCCCGACCGACGTTTTGCTTCTGCTGCTTGGACACACAATCCAGCAGCTTCCTTTGCCGCCGCCGCGTTTTTGCTCAATTCCCGCACCTTGCAAGGTTTGGCTGACGCGGTTGAAGCGGATCCTAAAACCAAAGCCCGCATTCGCTTCGCTGTAGAGCAAATGAGTGCAGCCACTGCACCCAGCAATTATTTGGTTTCTAACGCTGAAGCACTCCAAAAAGCGATTGACACCAAAGGTGAGAGCTTGGCCAAGGGCATGCATAATTTGCTGCACGACATGAAGCAAGGTCACATCAGCATGACTGATGAGTCGCTCTTCACCGTGGGTGAAAATGTCGCCACTACCGAAGGTGCTGTTGTTTTTGAGAACGAATTTTTCCAGTTGCTCGAATACAAACCTCTCACTGCCAAAGTCTACGAGCGCCCATTTTTGCTGGTGCCTCCGTGTATCAACAAGTTTTATATCCTCGATTTGCAGCCTGAAAACTCCTTGGTTCGCTACGCTGTGGCGCAGGGACACCACACGTTTGTGCTGAGCTGGCGCAACGCAGACCAGTCCATGGTTGATAAAACGTGGGATGACTACATTGAAGAAGCTGCCATCAAAGCCATCACGACTGTGCAAGACATCACCGGTGCTAAAACCATCAACGCGCTTGGTTTTTGCATAGGTGGCACGATATTGACGAATGCTCTGGCGGTTCTAGCTGCACGTAAACAAAAACCTGTGGCATCACTGACTTTGCTCACCACATTTCTCGACTTTACAGACACCGGTATATTGGACATTTTCATCGATGAAAAATTTGTCCAAAAACGTGAAAAAGAACTCTCTTCCCCTGGCGCACCTGCTTTGCTAAAGGGGTCAGAGCTTTCTAGTACCTTCAGCTTCCTGCGCCCGAACGATTTGGTGTGGAACTACGTGGTAGGCAACTACCTCAAGGGCGAGACCCCTCCTGCGTTTGACTTGCTGTACTGGAACTCAGACTCCACCAACCTGCCTGGCCCCATGTACACCTGGTACTTGCGCAACACGTACCATGAGAACAACCTCATCAAGCCCGGCAAAGCCGTGGTGTGTGGCGAAAAAGTTGACCTTAACAAGGTTGATATGCCGGTTTACATTTACGGCTCGCGTGAAGACCACATCGTCCCAATTGATGGTTCCTACGCATCGACCCAAGTTTTGCCGGGCAAGAAGCGCTTTGTCATGGGCGCATCGGGTCACATCGCTGGTGTGATCAATGCACCGGCTAAAAACAAACGCAGTTACTGGACCAACGAGAAGGCCAAAGACGTGGACAAAATGCCAGTTACGCACGCTAATTGGATGGCTGGCACCAAAGAGCACCCAGGTAGCTGGTGGACAGATTGGTCAACTTGGCTTGCCAGCCATGCTGGCAAGCAAGTGCCTGCACCCAAAACCTATGGTGGAGGGTCAAAAAGTAAATACAAGGTCATTGAGCCCGCACCGGGACGTTACGTCAAAGCCAAGGCTTAAACGAGGCTATTTTTAGCTAGGTTAGAAGTTACGACTTTCGCTTTCAATAATTTTTAACCTTTTCAACACAAATACTTATTATTTTCAAGGAGACATCAATCATGGAAGATATCGTTATCGTAGCGGCAGCCCGCACCGCCGTAGGCAAATTTGGTGGGACATTGGCCAAAACACCCGCCACAGCGCTTGGTGGTGCCGTGATTGCCGAAGTTCTTAAGCGCAGCGGTCTGTCGGCAGACCAAGTGGGCGAGGTCATCATGGGCCAAGTGTTGGCAGCTGGTGCGGGGCAAAACCCTGCACGTCAAGCCGTCATCAAAAGCGGTTTGAACCAAGCCACACCGGGCTTAACCATCAACGCCGTCTGCGGCTCTGGTCTCAAGTCAGTCATGCTTGCCGCGCAAGCCGTGGCTTATGGCGACTCAGAAATTGTTATTGCTGGCGGTCAAGAAAACATGAGCGCATCCCCGCACGTTCTCTTGGGTAGCCGCGACGGCCAGCGCATGGGCGACTGGAAAATGATCGACTCCATGATCGTAGACGGCCTGTGGGATGTCTACAACCAGTACCACATGGGCATCACTGCTGAAAACGTGGCCAAAAAATACAGCATCTCCCGTGACATGCAAGACGCGTTGGCGCTGGCCAGCCAAACCAAAGCCGCAGCTGCACAAGACGCTGGCCGCTTTAAAGACGAAATCATGCCTTTCAGCATCGCGCAGAAGAAAGGTGACCCGATTGTTTTTGCCAACGACGAGTTCATCAACCGCAAATCTAGCGCCGAAGGCTTAGCCGGTTTGCGTCCTGCGTTTGACAAAGCCGGTGGCGTGACGGCTGGTAACGCATCAGGCATCAATGATGGCGCAGCCGCTGTGATGGTGATGACAGCTGCCAAAGCCGCTGCGTTAGGCCTCAAACCGATGGGTCGTATTGCCAGCTTTGCAACATCAGGATTAGATCCAGCGTTGATGGGGATGGGCCCGGTGTCTGCCTCTCAAATCGCCTTGAAACGTGCTGGCTGGAAGCCTGCTGACCTCGATTTGCTCGAAATTAACGAAGCTTTTGCCGCTCAAGCCTGTGCCGTCAACCAAGAAATGGGTTGGGACACCAGCAAAATCAACGTCAACGGCGGTGCGATTGCCATCGGTCACCCGATTGGCGCATCCGGCTGTCGTATTTTGGTCACTTTGCTGCACGAGATGCAAAAGCGCGATGCGAAAAAAGGCATCGCCTCGTTGTGTATCGGCGGCGGTATGGGTGTTGCGTTGACGATCGAGCGTTAAGTCAAAAGCGCAGATTTAGCGGCTAAAACAGTCAAATAATGTCAAAATAGGAAAAAATAAGGCATAATTTGGCCGCAGCCGGCGTATTAGTTCAATAGTTTGCTATAAAATTAATAGTAATTTTGTTGTAGATTTATAATAAATACGTCGTTTTTAGAAATAGTTTTAAGTTTTTTCAGCAGTTTATAACCACAAGAGGAGCATCACATGAGTCAAAAAGTAGCTTACGTCACCGGCGGTATGGGTGGTATCGGTACCTCCATTTGCCAACGCCTTCACAAAGAAGGTTTCAAAGTCATCGCCGGTTGTGGCCCAACGCGTGACCACGCCAAGTGGATCGCCGAGCAAGCCGTTTTGGGCTACACCTTCTACGCTTCTGCAGGCAATGTGGGTGCTTGGGAGTCCACCGTTGAAGCCTTTACCAAAGCCAAGGCAGAGCACGGCATCATTGACGTTTTGGTCAACAACGCAGGCATCACCAAAGACCGCATGTTCTTGAAAATGACGCGCGAAGACTGGGACGCTGTGATCGAAACCAACCTGAACAGCATGTTCAACGTGACCAAACAAGTCGTCGGCGACATGGTTGAAAAAGGCTGGGGCCGTATTATCAACATTTCCTCTGTCAATGGTGAAAAAGGACAAGCGGGTCAAACCAACTACTCAGCGGCTAAAGCGGGTATGCACGGCTTCTCTATGGCCTTGGCGCAAGAAATGGCCACCAAAGGGGTGACCGTCAACACCGTGAGCCCTGGCTACATTGGTACTGACATGGTCAACGCTATCCGTGAAGACGTGTTGGCCAAAATTGTGGCAACCATTCCTGTCAAGCGTTTGGGTAAACCAAGCGAGATTGCCTCCATTATTGCGTGGTTGGCATCTGAAGACGGCGGCTACACCACCGGTGCTGACTTCTCTGTCAACGGTGGTTTGCACATGGGCTAAGTTGTTGTTTGGCTTGATTTTTCAAGCCTTCAGCAAAAAGGGGAGCTTGGCTCCCCTTTTTTTATGCTCAAGAAGATGTGGATTCAGTTCAACAAGCCTTGGTTCTTCGCACTTGTCACCGCTTGCATACGGGTGTGCACATTGAGTTTACGGTAGATGTTTTTCATGTGGGTTGTTACCGTTTGCTCACTGATGGAGATTTCATGCGCAATCTCTTGGCTTTTATAACCACGCGCCACCAAACTCAAAATCTCAACCTCGCGCTTTGAAAGTTTTTTAACCTGCGATTCGAAGTTTGCATTGGGGTGATTGCGGGCTTGAAACTTTTTCAACTCTGTAGGGTTTCCTTCTGTGATTTTTTGAACCAAGCGCCGCGCTAAATTGGGGCTGATAAAGGCACCGCCATTGGCCACCTGCAGCACCGCCTGCGTGAAGTTGCCAAACCAAGAGTTCTTTACCAAATAACCTGAAGCGCCATGTTGGAAGGCATCCAGCGCGATTTCTGCGTCATCTTTGACTGAATTCATGACCGCCTCAGCGCTAGGGCGTGTGGATTTCATGAATTTGATAAGCTCCAAGCCCATGCCATCTTCCAAATGAGTATCTACCAACACGACATCAAAGATATGTTTAGCAAGCATATGCTTGCCTTCTCGCAAGCTGGTTGCCGTGGCAACAAGGTTGATGCGTGCGTCAGCATTCAACTCTTGCTTGATAGAGTTGCACATGCGTGGGTCCGAGTCCACCAAAATCACCCGCAACGGGTTGCCGGTTTGCCCCAGCAAGAAATTAGGCCATAAAGTGTCTGGGTTTTCCACGTAAGAAAACTGGCCCGATTGGCACTGGTTTGTAATTTGCTTGACCAGTGTGCTGATAGCAGCCTGCATACTGTTCGAAATCAGGGTTTGCATACGCATCCTCCCGATGCTTCAATTTTCATACTCTCAGCACAAAAAAAAATCAATTTAAGTCAACAGCAGGATACTTTAGATACTTTACACTACATTTTCAATGTAAATAGTAACAATCAGGTATGTGAAAAGTAGCGATAAAAAGAATGTAAATGCATAATTAATAGCATGACTCATCAGATTGCTATCCCCACCCCCTTGCAAACAAATAGGCCATTTAGCACTGTTTTGGTATGTGATGTGGTGGAGTCTGTGCGCTGGATGCAGGCTGACGAGGATGGTGCTGTGCAGCAATGGCAAATGTTTGAGCAAATTGTCAAACGGCAAATCCTGCCTAAATTTGACGGTCGTGTCGTTAAAAGTTTGGGCGATGGGCTGATGTTGGAGTTTGCACGGTCTCCTCAGGCGGCTTTAAACGCTGCCTTTGCTCTGCAAACTGCCGCCAGCCAACTTGATCAGAACGGCAATTTTAAATTACGCATAGGCTTGCACCATCCCCCCGTAACGGCGGGGGAGGACGATATTTACGGCGTTGGTGTCAACCTCTGCGCCCGTATTGCCAGTTTGGCGGGACCGGGAGAAATCATCGTCAGCGCGGAGTTGCGCGACCTGCTGACCGACCACTTAGACGCAGACCTCGTCGACATGGGCGAGTGCTACCTGAAACACATCGACGAGCCGGTACGCGTTTACCGTGCAGGCCCCGCCGGTGCGCAGCCCATCATCGTGCCGGTGAGCGACTACGCTGCACCCTTGCAAGCCGTCGTCGCAGTTATCCCCTTTGCCGCCCGCAGCATGGCTGCAGACAACCAGTTGGCGGTGGGGGAGATCATTGCCGACGGTGTCATCGGCCA